>JAZOMS010000165.1:0-4649 GCA_045654145.1 Alistipes sp.
CCACCCCCGGACGCAGACCCATCACAATCATAAACATCGCAACGACTATCGACACCGATTCCAACAGATTGATAATAAATCGATTATTAGCTTCACGGGCAATTTCATCTTCGGGATATAGAGCCACGACCTCCATCCCAACGGGCATCTGCAAGGCTATTGCCCGTAGCTCCTCAGCCACCGCCCGACCACTCCGTACCACATCGTATGTTGGATCGGTCGCAATACCGATACCAATGGCTCGCTCACCATTGACACTCATTATCGACGTGGGAGGCTCGACAGTTCCACGCTCGATTCGAGCCACATCGCCCAAGCGGAATTGCTTACCCTCGGACGAGATAAGCAACTGATCAGCAATATCTTCGAGCGAGCGATAAGTACCCGTTTCGAGGATTCGGATCTGCATATCGCCAGCCAACTTTTCGCCACTATCAACCACACGGTTTTGACCGTTCATTGCCGCAATAATACTCTCGGGACGAATCGAAAAATTGCTCAACCGAGCCATCGAAACCATCACATTCACAACGGGTTGTTGTTCACCATAGAGCACAACTTTCTGCACGCCATCTATCGTAGCCACACGCCGTTTGATCTCCTGTGCCCACTCGCGCAACTCCTCGTCGTCGATACCATCATCGCCCTTCAAGCCATAATAGATGCCATAGAGATCGCCAAAATCGTCGCCGACAGAGATCTCCGATACCCCCTCAGGTAGCTCGTCCTGAACATTCTGTACCTTACGGCGCAGTTCGTCCCACATCTGTGGCATACGGTCGGCAGGCGTGGCAGGCGATAGCTCAACCACAATGCGCGACAGCCCATAGTAAGACTCCGAAGTGATCTTATGCACCGAGCGCATCGACTGTACCTCGCGCTCGATCGGTTCGGAAACGAGTCGCTCAACCTCCTCGGGCGACGCCCCCTCGTAATGCGTCAGGAGTACCGCACTCTTGATCACAAATGGGGCATCCTCCTTCTTGCCCAAACGTGTGAAGGCGTAAATACCCCCAACAAGCATTACCGCCACAACAAACCACACCACACGTGGCCGACGTAGCGAATATTCGGTCAAATTCATACTCACGTAACTTATTGAATTACAACAACTCGTTCGTTCTCCTGCAAGCGATAGACACCAGCTGTAACTACCTGCTCACCACCCACCAAGCCACGCTCGACGACCACTCGGTTGCGCCCGAAGATCTCACCCAGCTCGATCGGTTGCAGGTGCACCACTCCATCGCGCACCACCCAGACGTAGGTTCCGCCACTCGTCGGCGCATAAATCGCACTCAACGGTACCGACACCTCGTCCGTTGAACGCGACTGCTCGACCTGCATTGTTACGGTGCAGGACATTCCTGGTGTTATGTCGAATTGACCCGAGGGCAGCGGCTCGCGCAATCCAAGCGATACGGGAAATCCCGAGGCATCGGACGAGGTCTGGACATACTCTTTGAGGTAGGCAGGGAACTGCACACCACGATAATTGTCGAACTCAACCGAAAAACGTATCGACGTATCGCTAAGCAGGTTGAGCCCACTCTCTGGCATTGTAAACTTGACACTCCGTGTACGTGGATCGACCAATCGCACGATGCTCTGCCCCGCATTGACACGCTGATAGGTATCGACAAACTGACGCTCGACAATCCCCTCGAAGGGAGCTCGGAGTTTGGTTTCGGCAAGCACATCCGAGGCATTCTCATACTCCGAGCGAGCCTGCACATACTGCGTCTGCGCAACCTCATACTCCGCACGCGAAATTGCCTGACGTTCAAGCAGTCGCTGAGCTCGTTCGTATTGCGATCGAGCCGTCTCAAAGGCCGAACGAGCCGCATCGCGTTGTCGCTCGAACTCCTTCGGATCGAGCTGCGCAATGATATACCCCGCAGGGATCAACCGACCCTCGCTGACATCGATCTGCTCGACCAAACCTCCCACCTTGAATGCCAAATTTGTGGAGTTGTCGGCAGTGGACATCCCCGCAAAATCCTTATCAATAAATTGAAGCTGCTCAACAGCTTGCACCTTCACACGCCGTTCGGGAAGTTGATTCGGCAGACCGCCACGACACCCCGACAACACAACCGTCAGCACAAGTAAAACACAACGAAAAATGTTCATCACAGCACAAAAAAAAGAGTTACCGAAGCGAGCCTTGCGCTCACCTCGGTAACTATGCCATTCAATTTTCGTGCCCTCGTCGCAGGATCCGCTATGCAGTCAGTTCCGCCACTGTCGCTCCGACTAATTCGATCAGATCACGTGGCGAGATCTCGATCTGTAACCCTCGCACGCCCGCACTGATATAGATATGGTCGTGTGCCAAGCAACTACGATCGATGTAGGTCGGAAATGGTTTCTTCATTCCAATGGGCGAGCAACCACCACGAATATAGCCCGTCGTCGAGAGCAGTTCACGCACGAGTATCATCTCGGCACTCTTGTTGCCCGACACGCGCGCCGCCGCTTTGAGATCGACCTCGCAGTTACCCGCAATGACGCAGACGAAGATTCCCGTGCGATCGCCACGCAGGACCAACGTCTTGAAAACCTGTTCGATAGGCTCACCCAGCTGTTCTGCCACGTGGCAGGCATCGAGGTGCTTCTCATCGACCACGTATGGGACAAGTTCGTAAGTTATCTTGGCGCGATCGAGCAGTCGCGCAGCATTAGTTTTGTTGATTTTTGCCATTCGAAGTGCGTTTTATTGCACAAATATACGAACTTTACGCTAACTTTGTGCTCACAACGAATTGAACTCAGAAAATGGAACGACGACAGAAAGTATTCGACTACCTCGACTCACACTCGATTCGCTACGAGTGGTACGAACACCCCGAGGCTCCCACGATCGAGATCGCACGCGAACATTGGCGTGCCGATGGCTCGACACATTGCAAGAATCTCTTTTTCCGCAACCACAAGGGTAATCGCCACTATCTGGTCTGTTTCGACAGCTCGCAGAATATGGCCATCCACGACCTCGAACAGCGCCTACGTCAGGGCAAGCTTTCGTTCGCCTCGCAGCAACGTATGGAGCGATACTTAGGTCTGCTACCCGGGTCGGTGTCGCCATTCGGTCTGATCAACGACGAGGAGCACCACGTGCATCTGTTCCTGGACAAGAATCTGCTCGACCGCCCCTCGCTCAGTTTCCACCCCAACGACAACCGCGCCACGGTCGTCATCTCGCGCGAAGAGTTCGAACGCTACCTCTCGCTGGTCGGCAATACGTACGAGTATATCGAACTGTATTAGAGCTAATTGCGATTTCACAAAAAGCCACACCCCTTTCGCAGGAGTGTGGCTTTAATTATCATTCGTAAATCGCAAAGCTATTTCTTCGACTTCACATATTCATCAATAGCTTTGGCGGCACGGCGACCTGCTCCCATCGCGAGAATCACCGTTGCTGCACCCGTAACGATGTCGCCACCCGCAAAGACCCCCTCGCGCGAGGTACGTCCCTCATCATCAGCCACTATGCAGCCTCGACGATTGGTTTCTAGACCATCGGTCGTTGCGGCAATCAGCGGATTGGGCGACGTTCCGAGTGCCATAATCACCACATCGCACTCGATCTCGAACTCCGAGCCAGCCTTCACAACAGGCGAACGACGTCCCGACTCGTCGGGCTCGCCAAGCTCCATCTCGACACAACGCACGGCACGCACCCAACCCTTATCTGTACCTACTACCTCGATCGGATTGGTCAGCATACGAAACTCGATGCCCTCCTCTTTGGCGTGGTGAACCTCCTCGACACGGGCGGGCAGTTCAACCTCCGAGCGACGATAGACGATCGTAGCCTCAGCACCAAGGCGCTTAGCGGTACGCACAGCGTCCATTGCCACGTTACCGCCACCAACAACCACCGCACGACGACCCGCATAGATCGGTGTATCGTACTCTTCATCGTAGGCGTGCATCAGATTTGTGCGGGTCAGAAACTCGTTAGCCGACACCACACCATTCAGATTCTCGCCCTCGATACCCATAAATCGTGGCAGACCTGCGCCTGAACCAATGAACACGGCATCGTAACCCTCCTCGTCGAGCAACGAATCGACCGTCAGAGTGCGACCTGCAATAGTATCTGTTTCGAACACAACGCCCAAGCGACGCAACGAGTCGATCTCTCGCGCTACGATACGCTCCTTCGGCAGACGAAACTCGGGGATGCCATAAACCAGCACGCCACCCACCTTATGCAGCGCCTCGAAAACACGCACCTCGTAGCCCAACTTAGCTAAGTCGCCCGCACAAGCCAAACCCGACGGACCACTACCGATGATCGCAACTCGATGGCCATTCGGCTCAGGACGTTGCTCCTCCTTGCGACCATTTTCGATCTTCCAATCGCCCACAAAGCGTTCGAGCTTACCCATGGCAACAGCCTCACCCTTAATACCTAAGATACAAGCGCCCTCGCACTGCGACTCCTGGGGGCAGACACGACCGCAGACACTCGGCAACGAGCTGTCGCGCGCGATGGTATCAGCCGCAGCCTGCAACTCGCCCTTCAACACGTGACCGATAAATTCGGGTATCGAGATCGACACGGGGCACTGAGCCACGCATCGCGGATTCTTACAATTCAGGCAGCGCGACGCTTCGAGCTGCGCCTCTTCGAGGTT
>JAZOMS010000166.1:0-2249 GCA_045654145.1 Alistipes sp.
CTTTGGAGCAGTCGAGGTGCTGGCTACCTCGGAGGATCGCAACTTTACCTATATTCCCAAGAATGTTGAAATTCCTGCTGATCTCGACTATCTGCACATTACGACCAATAATACCATCTACGGTACGGAGTATCACACCGATATTGACTCGCCTGTAAATCTGATTGCTGATATGAGCTCGGATATCCTGAGCCGTCCGGTTGATGTTACCAAGTACGCTATGATCTATGGCGGTGCACAGAAGAACCTCGGCCCCGCAGGTGCTACCTTCGCAATTATCCGTGAGGATATCGTGGGTAAGGTGTCGCGTGCGCTGCCTTCGATGGTTGACTATCGCAGCCATATGGACAACAACTCGATGTATAACACTCCTCCGGTATTCCCCGTGTATGTGATTCGCGAAACCCTGAAGTGGATCAAGAGCATCGGTGGTGTAGAGGAGGTCTATCGTCGCAATAAGGAGAAGGCAGATATGCTTTACGCCGAGATCGATCGTAACCCGATGTTCTGCGGAACGGCCGAGAAGGAGG
Source organism: Alistipes sp. (assembly GCA_045654145.1). Taxonomy (GTDB): domain Bacteria; phylum Bacteroidota; class Bacteroidia; order Bacteroidales; family Rikenellaceae; genus Alistipes. The sequence continues at coordinate 531 of JAZOMS010000166.1, forward strand.
ATCGTTCGTTGATGAATATCTGTTTTGTTATGACGCCTGAGTACGAGCATCTGTCGGCTGACTTTATGGAGTTTGCCAAGGCGCGTGGTATGGTAGGTATCAAGGGTCATCGTCTGGTGGGCGGTTTCCGTGCATCGTGCTACAATGCCCTGCCGAAGGAGAGTGTCGAGGCGTTGGTGGCGACTATGCAGGAGTTCGAGAAGTTACACGTAAAATAGACTTAACATAAGGGAGGCTTGTTATGGGACAAGATTGGTATGTAAATATCACTAAACCCGATATTCAGGGCGAGCGCAACTCTCTTACTTATTATTACTCATTGAATATGGCAAAGAAAGTTTTGGTGGCGACCGAAAAGCCGTTCGCCAAAAAAGCGGTAGATGGCATTCGCGAGGTGATTGAGAAGGCTGGCTACGAACTGAAAATGCTCGAAAAGTATACCGATAAGGCTCAGTTGTTGGAGGCTGTGGCTGATGTTGACGCGCTGATTATCCGTAGCGATAAGGTTACGGCTGAGGTGTTGGCAGCTGCTCCACAGTTGAAGATAGTGGTGCGTGCGGGTGCTGGTTACGACAATGTCGATTTGGAGGCAGCAACCGAGCGTGGCGTGGTGGTGATGAATACCCCTGGTCAAAATGCTAATGCGGTGGCTGAGCTAACGATCGCAATGATGGTCTTTATGGCACGCAATGGTTTTAACCCGGGTACGGGTATCGAGCTTCGTAGTAAGCGTTTGGGTATCGTGGCTTATGGTGCGATTGGTCGCATTGTGGCTGATGTGGCTGATGGCTTCGGTATGTATGTTCACGTCTATTCGCGTCCGAATCCGAACAAGGTGCGCCTCTATGCAAAACATTTGCGTCGTGATGACTCACTCGAAAAGATGTTCTCGGAGAGCAACTTCATATCGTTGCATATGCCTGCAACGCCCGAAACAAAGGGTATGATCGGTTATGATCTGATCAAGTTGATGCCCGCAGGAGGTGTGCTGGTCAATACTGCTCGCAAGGAGTTGATCGATGAAGAGGGCTTGATTCGTGCCTTTGAGGAGCGCTCTGACTTGAAGTATATCACGGACATCGCTCCCGCTCGTATCGAAGAGATGAAGGAGAAATTTGGTAATCGTGTGTTTGCAACACCCAAAAAAATGGGAGCTGAGACGGCTGAGGCTAATATCAATGCGGCAGTAGCGGCAGCAACGCAGATTGTCGGTTTCTTCGAAAAGGGCGACGTGCAGTTCCAGGTAAACAAGTAATTAACAGCAATAATACCTGTTCGGGTTGTGGCTTGAACAGGTGCAAGCTTAAAACAGACTAACACAATGGTTAAAATTAAACCGTTCAAGGCGGTTCGTCCGCCGCGTGAGTATGCTGCTGAGGTGGCATCGCGCCCCTATGACGTTCTGAATTCGGTTGAAGCTAAGGCCGAGGCGACTGAGCGTTCGTTGTTGCACATTATTAAGCCTGAAATTGATTTCGATCCCATTGCTGACGAGCATTCGCAGCCTGTTTATGACAAGGCTGTTGAGAATTTCAGCCGTTGGCGCGAAGAGGGCTGGTTGGTACAGGATGACGAAGAGCGCTACTATATCTATGCCCAGACGATGGACGGTCGTACGCAGTATGGCTTGGCTATGTGCTGCCATTTCGAGGACTATCTGTCGGGTGCGATTAAGAAGCACGAGCTGACTCGTCCCGACAAGGAGGAGGATCGTATGAT
>JAZOMS010000167.1:0-8780 GCA_045654145.1 Alistipes sp.
GGGGTCGAGTTCGAGTAACATTTCGAGCATCGCCGCCGACATCTCCCAATCAGAGATCAAGAAGTGGTCGATTGCCGAGCAGTAGATCACCTCCAATGCTGCTTGCGAGTTGTCGTCCTCCCATTCGAGGATCACATCGCCCGAGTCGGGCAACAGCTCTTCGAGTCGTTGCACGGCGTGATAGCGGGTGTTGCAGGCAGCTTCGATGTTGCCCTGCTGCTCCTCGCGGCGCGAGCGAGCCAGAATGTCTGCGAAATCCCAATTGCGATCTGCGGGATCGGCCACGATCTCGAAGGTCTGATTGGCGGTGGGGCTAAGCTGTGGTTTGATCATTGCGACGTTTCCAGAGGATAAATGCGATTAGTACGATGAGGGTTATTGCGCCACCGAGCACATAGCTCAGCGTGTGGTCGAGGTTGAACATCTCCTTGCCGAGGAAGAGGTAAGTGCCACACACAAAGGTCATTGCTACGGCAGGTAGGAGCGATACCCAATAGTTCTTCTTGCGCTGGATCAGATAGATCGTAACGGCCCAAAGCGTGAAGACGGCCAGCGTCTGGTTGAACCACGCAAAGTAGCGCCACACCACGTCAAAATTGACCAACGTGATGATGAATCCTACGATGAACAGCGGGATCGAGATCGCAAGACGTTTCACGAGGCTCTTCTGCTCGACTTGGAGAAAGTCGGCCACGATCAGTCGTGCGCTACGGAATGCAGTGTCGCCACTCGTGATCGGCGCAGCAATCACGCCCAGCACCGCCAGAATACCACCCACGCGACCAAGTGTCGTGTCGGCAATCAGCTTAACTGCCCACGAGGCGTTGTTGCCGTGTGCCGCCAACTGCTCGCCCAGAGCCTCGACACCACCAAAAAATGCCATTGCAATCGCCGCCCAAATCAGTGCGATCAGGCTCTCCGAGATCATTGCTCCGAAGAACACGGGTCGGCACTGCTTCTGGTCGGTCAGGCAGCGAGCCATCATCGGCGACTGCGTAGCGTGAAAACCCGAAATCGCACCGCACGCAATGGTAATGAAGAGCGTCGGCACGATGGGGAACTCCTCGGCGTCGGCCTTGAAATTGTGCAACGAGGTGAGCTCGGGCACCGTGTAGTCGCCCACGAGAATCACTCCGAGTAGCCCCAACGCCATAAACATCAGAGCCGCACCGAACAGCGGATAGATCCTGCCAATGATTTTATCGACGGGTAGCAACGTAGCCAAAATATAGTAAATCAGTATGATAGCGATCCACCATTTGAGCGAGATTGCGGGTGTCATACCAGCCAGCAGACCCGCCGGACCGAGCAGAAATACCGCACCCACCAGCACCATCAGGCAGACCGTGAAGATGCGCATCACCTGCTTGACGCCCGCACCGAGGTACTTACCGATGATCTCGGGCAGGCTCTGTCCATCGTTTTCGAGCGAGATCCAACCGCCCAAAAAGTCGTGCATCGCACCGAACAAAATACCTCCCGCCGTGATCCACACGAATGCCACGGGACCGTAGAGCGCACCCAGCACCGCACCGAAAATGGGACCTAAGCCTGCGATGTTGAGCAACTGAATGAGGAAAGTTTTCCACTTGGGTAGCGGCATATAATCGACGCTGTCGAAGTGGGTTTGCGACGGTACGGGGCTGCCTTTTTCGGCACCGACCAACCGTTCGAGGTAGCGACCATAGGTGAAATAGGCCACCACCAATAGTACGAAACAGATGATAAAAGTGATCATATCTGGGCAATAATTTTATGCGAAGATACGAATAAAATCGCAGGGGAGTCCGTTTTGGCGCGTGAAAATTGCGATAAATTGATTTAATTTTGGCGGAAATTTGCGAAATTCGAAAAATTTTTCGGATATTTGCACCGCAAAAGGATCGAAACCTTTGAAGTGATGCCGCAATAGCTCAGTTGGTAGAGCGTTTCACTCGTAATGAAGAGGTCACGAGTTCAAGTCTCGTTTGCGGCTCAAAAAACCCCGAAACCACCAAGTTTCGGGGATTTTTTTATCCCCACCTCTCTGGGTTAATCCCGAAATAGGAAACGGGTCGAACCTTCAACGTAGGGTTCGACCCGTTTTGGGGGTTATTTGTAACTCTTGCTACGACTACTTCGCCATCTTAGCGAGCTGCTCAGCAGTGGTGTACTTAGCAATCTTCTTGGGAGCTACGATTACCGACGAGCTGATCTGATCATCTGCGCTACCAATGGCGATCCAATCGGTGGTGAAGCCGTCGATAGCCAACGCGCCGAAGCCGCCGTCTGCGCCATTCACGTTGAAGGGCAGTGCTACAACCTTATACTCGCGATCGGGGCTCAGACCCTTCCAGGTGTCGTGGTCGTCCTCGGTCAGCAGGGTGCCGAAACCGTAAACGTAGTTCATCAGGTTTGACTCACCCTTAGCAACGATATCCTCGTAGTTCTCGATCGTCATTACAGCAGCGTAGTAACCCTCGGTGCCCTCGCCCATAGTGAAGGTCAGCTCGGCAGTCTCGTTAGTTACCGAGTTAACGGTGATCGCTACCGACGGAGTGGGAGCATCAGCAACCTTCTCAGGCGAAGAGAACTCGAAGAACTCCATACCATAGAAGCCGAAGTTCACGTTGAATACGACTGCGCCGATGATGTACTCGTCGCTACACATACCGCTCAGCTCCATCTGACCCTCGATAGCCTCGTAGCTGTCGGTGGTCATACCGTACATATAGAAGGTTTCGAGCATCTCCTCGTCGGTGGTCAGACCGAACATCATCTTGTACTCCTCCCAAGTAGCCTTCTGCACTACGATGTACGAGTAGGCGCCGCACTGCGAGTTGGGAGTCAGCGACATATTTGCAATAATCGAGTTGGTTGCCTCGGCCTGAATTTCTACTGCGGGAGCCTCGATGGTGGTAGCCTTCAAGGTAACGACCTCGCTACCGGGACCCTCGTTGTTGTAGCTCTGAGCATATACGATTACGCTCTGCTCGGGCTGCAAACCATCGAGCGAGATGCTCTTCGGCTCGTTGCCCTGCACCTCCAAGGTCGAGATCTTGCCTGCCTCGAAATCAGCAACGGTCGAGTTAGCAGCACCTACGCCGACTACATACTTCACGGTGTAGTCGTCGGGAGTTACGGTAACCTCGATCAGGTTGCAAGCGATCGAATCGATCTTGATAGCGATCTGGGTAGGCAGGTCAGGAATATGCACGTTGGTGTTGGTAACGGTGTAAGCACCATTAGCTGCGCGTGCAGCAACCACCAGGCGGTAGTCTGCCATATTCTCCAAGTAGGGCATCTCGACGCTAATGGTGGTGTTGGGCTCAACCTCCTTACCGTTCTTGAACACGAAGTCGCCGGTTGCGATAAACTTGGTGTCGGTGGTGCGGTAGTAAGCAACTGCCTCAGCCTGAGTGGTTGTGATGGCGAATGTTGCCGACTCAGCGGTCTTAGCCGTAACGGCTACTTCGACGGTTGCGTCCGAAACTACAACCTCATCAACTTTCTCCTCGTCGCAAGCTACGAACGAGAATGCTGCTACCAATGTCATTGCTACGGTAGCAAAGCGGGTAAAGAATTTCTTCATATTAATAAGCATTTTAGAGTGATTTCGTAATGGCAAATATATGTTTTGGTTTTCTGATCTGCAAATTTAATGCTTTTTTTAGGGCGAAAAGGGTTGATTTTTAGAGGTTGTAGGTAGTCTGATTGCAATGATTTGTGCGATGATTGCTTACAATTCGTAATCTCGCCTCGCCTTGTGCGCTCGATTACGACGGCTAATTAGCTCGGAGAGTGAATTTTTGCAACGTGTGAGATTTTTTTGCCAGAGCGGCTGAGTATATGGCTTTTTTGCGTACCTTTGCCGAAAATTAATAGAGGCAAATTATGGAAAACCCCATCTATGTGCGCGAAGATCGCTACGACGAGAAGACCATCAGCGAATTGATGGTCCACTATCGTGAGATCCTGCGACTGCTCGGCGAGGACCCTGACCGCGAGGGTCTGCTCAAAACACCCGAACGTGTGGCTAAGGCGATGGCCTTTATGACTAAGGGTTACAACGAAGATCCCAAGCAGATCATTCAGTCGGCTCTGTTCCGCGAGGATTATCGCCATATGGTGCTGGTCAAGGATATCGAGCTCTACTCGATGTGCGAGCACCACATCCTGCCCTTCTTCGGCAAGGCGCACGTGGCGTATATTCCTAATGGCACCATCACCGGTCTGTCGAAGATCGCACGTGTGGTCGAGTGCTTTGCACGCCGCTTGCAGGTGCAGGAGCGCTTGACGGTGCAGATTCGCGACTGTATTCAGGAGGCGCTCAATCCGCTCGGCGTGGCGGTTGTGATCGAGGCAGGACACACCTGTATGCAGATGCGCGGTATCCAGAAGCAGAACTCCGTAACCACCACCTCGGCCTTCACTGGTACCTTCCTTTCGGACCACCGCACACGTGAGGAGTTCCTCAATCTGATTGGACATAAGTTGCGATAGATTTTGTCGTAACCGAAAAGTGATAACAGAGCCGTGCTCCTCGGAGTGCGGCTCTGTTTTGTTGTGCAGTAGCTCGCGCAAGAGCTGCAATCTGGGCGCTCTCGGGCCTGTCGCTCCGAAAAGAAGATCCCGCTCAAAGGTCATTTGAGCGGGACGGGATTAGGTTAGTTAGGTTAATGAGTCGTGCATAATATACGTCATCGCGACGGTTATTATCACGAATTGTTACCGCAAATTTAATCAAATAATCTGCAAAAACAAATCTTTTATAATAAATTATCGTCTTTTTTGATTATTTTAATAAAAGAAAAGAAATTTTCAAGGGAGCAAAAAATCATTTTATAACTGCCGAGATGAAATATAAAAACGATCGTTTGTTTCGGAAAAACGCTCTCAGAACCCCATCAGAGCCACTATTCGCCTACTGCCATCTGCTGTTCGAACTCGTCGCTGACGGTCGTTTCGGTGATTGGTTCGTCGAACGGATCAATTTGTCCATTTGCCACCGCGTCGATGTTGTCAATGTGTCGATTGCGGTAGCCGACAGGGGTGTGGCCATAGGCCTTTTTGAAGAGTTTGATGAAGTGCGAGGTGTTGGGAAAGCCGCACTCCAAGCCCACCTCCGAGATCGACTTGTTGGTCGAGATGAGCAGTAGTCGCGCGTGCATCAGTCGTTGCTTGATAAACCAGCGATGGGGCGGCTCGATGAAGTGGCGTTTGAACTCCTTCTTGAATGAGGTGAGCGAACGGTTGCACATACGTGCCAAATCTTCGATGGCCAGATCCTCGAAAATGTGGGCATAGATGATCTGCTCGAAACTCTCTTTGCTGGTGTCGGCATTGTCCATCACCTTGCTTTTGATGCAGTTGTCCTCCTGCGATAGGATTAGGTAGATCAGCTCGGTCATTTTCAGATTCTCAGCCGTCTCGTCGTGGTTGAACAACTCATCCTTGATATATTGATTTGTGGTCAGAAAGAAGTTGCGCAGTGCGTTTGTGGCCTCGCACACCACATAATTCTGCTCGCGGCACGCCACGCACGAATGGTCATTCGAGATGTTCAGATGGTAGGTAATACTCAGTTGCGAGAGTATCGAGGCGAGCTGCGAGGGAGTATAGTAGAACATAATCTGCTCGAATGGTCGATTCGTTTCGGGCTGATCCTCAATGTAGTGGTTGCCCGTGGCGAGGAAAAACAGATCGCCACGCCCGACCTCTTGCCGCACGTCGCCCGAGTAGATATACTTTTTGCCACGCAGAACCATCCCGATACCGTGCCGCGAGAGATTGTAGGATTGGATGCCGTTACGATATGGTTGCACGTACTTGGCAATGGCGGGCTGCTGCACCACCGAAGAGAGATTGTTTACCATAAGATACTGATTTTTATACGAATGAAATAATTGCGTCGGCCATAGTGCGCAATGAGCCGAGGGCGTCGACGCAACCCTCTGTTGGCGTTTGCAGGAGCAAAAGTACAATGTAATATTGTATTATCCAAAAATAAGCATTTATTGCAGCTGCTCGGTAGTGATATTTTGACTGAGGGTGCCAATGGATTGATACTCCGTGTATTAATTGTGGTGGTGTGCCGCAAAACGACTATTTTCGCGCCCTATATGACTGCGAAAATAGTCGATAATCATAAAATATAGCCTTGTAAAGCAGTGCAAAAAAACTAATTCAACTGCAAAACCGCCTTTTTGTGCGATTGGTTCGTTGAGCTATTTTGCCGTGCAGGTCTAATTTTGAGGGTCGGTTTGATCGTACCCGCCCCTATTTGAAGATAGCCGGTATGCGCTGTTTGAGTAGATATGTCAAGTGAGCAAGCAGAATCGAAATCGAAACAAAAAGTGTAAGGGTTGCTACTCCGTCAGCTCGCCCCTTTTTAGGATACACATATATTAATAGTGGCAAACGGCTCGCAAACTCGCCAAAACAGCCATAGAAATTAAAATTTTTGGCACAAACGTTTGGAATTCGAAATAAAATTCATATATTTATGGTCGCGAAATTTGAAAACTAAAACAAAAATAACCTCAAAACTATGAAAAACTATTCAACTAAGGAGATCAAGAACGTTGTTCTGATCGGTGCCCCGGGCTCGGGTAAAACCACGATGGCCGAGGCTATGGCTTACGAAGGCAAGGTGATCGACCGCCGTGGTACGATTGAGGGCGAGAATACCCTCTCGGATAACACCGACATTGAGCACGAATACAAACGATCGATCTATTCGACCTCGCTCTTCTCGGAGTTTATGGGTCGCAAGCTCAATATCATCGACACCCCGGGTTCGGACGACTTCTGCGGTAGTCTGTTCTCGGCGTTCAAGGTGGCTGACGTGGGTCTGTGCGTGATCAGCGCAGTCGAGGGTTTCGAGGCTGGTACCGAGATTCAGGCTCGCTACGCTCGTAAGCTTAACAAGCCCGTGATCGCTATCGTCAATAAGCTCGATGCTGAGAATGCTAATTGGGAGGAGACCATCGAGAGCATCAACGCTTCGTCGCGTGTGAAGCCCGTGATCGTTCAGTATCCCGTCAATCCGGGTCCCGATTTCAACTCGTTCATCGACGTGCTGATGATGAAGATGTATCGCTTTACCGACGAGAACGGTACTCGCGAGGAGCTCGAAATTCCCGCAGAGGAGATGGAGCGCGCACAGGAGCTGCACCAGATCTTGGTGGAGACCGCTGCCGAGAACGATGAGGACCTGATGATGCTCTACTTCGATAAGGGTGCGCTGACTCAGGATGACATCCGTAGCGGTTTGAAGTTAGGCGTTGCTAAGCGTGATTGCTTGCCCGTATTTTGTGCATCGGCTAAGCGCGACGTAGGTTCGAAGCGTATTATGGAATTCATCATCAACGTGGCTCCTGGTCCGTTGACCGCTCCCAATTTCCTCTCGACCGAGGGCGAGGAGATCGAGGCAGACGAGAATGGTCAGCCCGTTCTGTTCGTATTCAAGAGCCAGGTTGAGCAGCACTTGGGTGAGATCAGCTACTTCCGCGTAGTGCGTGGTAAGGTTACCGAGGGTATGGAGCTCGTTAACAGCCGCACGGGTAACAAGGAGAAGATCTCGCAGCTGTTTGCCGTTGCAGGTAAGAACCGCATCAAGGTTTCGGAGATGGTTGCAGGCGACATCGGTTGCACCGTGAAGTTGAAGGCAACGCGCACCAATGACACCCTGTCGGCACCCTCGGCACCCGTTGAGATCGAGCCGATCGTATTCCCCGAGCCTCGTTACCGTGCAGCAGTCAAGGCTGCTAAGCAGGGCGACGACGAGAAGCTGGGCGAGTTGCTCAATAAGGCTAAGTACGAGGATCCGACCATTTTGGTTGAGTACTCGAAGGAGTTGAAACAGACCATCATTCAGGGTCAGGGTGAGCACCACCTCAATATCTTGAAGTATCGCCTCTCGACCGAGAACAAGATGGAGATCGAATATATGGCACCGCGTATCCCCTACCGCGGGACTATCACTAAGGTCGCTCAGTCAGACTACCGCCACAAGAAGCAGTCGGGTGGTGCAGGTCAGTTCGGTGAGGTGCATATGGTTATCGAGCCCTACTACGAGGGTATGCCTGAGCCCACCAAGTATAAGGTTGCTGGCAAGGAGATCACCGTCAATGTGAAGGGCAAGGAGGAGTATGAGCTCGAATGGGGCGGCAAGTTGCAGTACTACAACTCGATCGTTGGTGGTGCAATCGACGCACGCTTTATGCCCGCAATCTTGAGGGGTATCAACGAGAAGATGAGCGAGGGTCCGTTCACCGGTTCGTATGCACGCGATATCCGCGTTGTGATCTACGACGGTAAGATGCACCCGGTTGATTCGAACGAAATCTCGTTCAAGTTGGCTGCACGTAACGCCTTCAAGGAGGCATTCCGCAATGCAGGTCCGAAGATTATGGAGCCTATTTACAGCGTTGAGGTGCTCGTTCCGAGCGACCGTATGGGTGATGTAATGAGTGACTTGCAGAACCGCCGCGCTCTGATCGAGGGTATGTCGTCGGATCACGGTCTGGATCGCCTGAATGCACGCGTGCCTCTGGCAGAGCTGTATCGCTATTCGACCACGCTGTCGTCGCTGACCAACGGTCGTGCATCGTACACGATGAAGTTCGCTTCGTACGAGCAGGTTCCCGCTGACGTTCAGGACAAGCTGTTGAAGGCTTACACCGACACCGACGAGGAGTAATCCTTAGTTCGATAGATAAAAGCAAGCCGCACCCCTTCGTGGAGTGCGGCTTTTTTTGCGACGTGCGGTTACTTCCCGTAGTCGCTCAGAAAGAGTT
>JAZOMS010000168.1:0-7417 GCA_045654145.1 Alistipes sp.
CGTCGTATATCCCTGGCGTGAGGAGTACCGAGAGCTGATGAAGGATTGGGTGCTCGAAGATGTGCAATATAATTACGGAATTTTTGATGCGGAATAAGTAAAAATCATTGCTTCATAACTCTCCTAACAGATTTATTCACAAGATGAAACGAGCACTAATTATATTCACTCTCTTAATCGCATTTTCAGGAACGCTGAACGCTCAAAATTTTGTGCCTAAAAATTATCGCTCTCTCAGCGAGTGCGAGCAGGATACCATTGCCTATTTAAAACATAATTGGGGAGTTTGTTCTTCTGCTGACTACGAAGGTAAGACCGTCGGGTATTTTCTAAATGACTACGAGCTACCAATTATTGACATCAAACTAAGTGTTGATCAGGGATATAACCTATTTTCGATCCGATTATATTTCAAGTCATACGAATGGATACAAAAGAATGCTTCCACAGAATATGACAAATTTCAAGTATGTTTGTTGTTGTCATTTAATCCTGATCATTGGGTAAAAAGGTTGAAATATATATCTACGTTTAGAGGATTGACTCCTGCAAAAGACGTCGTATATCCCTGGCGTGAGGAGTACCGAGAGTTGATGAAAGATTGGGTGCTCGAAGATGTGCAATATAATTACGGAATTTTTGGCTCTGAGTGATTATTTTGGTTGAGTTATCTATATTTTTATTATCTTTGCACGAATATGAGTTAAAGTAACCTCAACCAATGGAAGATAAAATACAACATAGCGCAGAGTGCTCGACCCCCGAAATGGGTCGTGGCTGCTCGTTCTGCAACTGCACCAACGAGTGCTCGGCAACCCCGCACGAGGGGTGCTACAAGCTCCATTCGAGCAACTGGTTGGAGCAATATCCCAATAACCTGCCCGACGACATCGTCGAGGTGCGTTTCAAAAATACCCGTCGCAGTTTCTACCGCAACGTCAATAACCTACCACTGAAACGTGGCGACATCGTAGCCGTCGAGGCATCGCCCGGCCACGATATCGGCATCGTGTCGCTCACGGGCGATATGGTGGCTCGTCAGATGTTCCGCATCGGTTTCACTCCGATGGGTGGCGAGTTCAAGAAGATCTACCGCAAGGCTAAACCCTACGACATCGAGAAGTGGCAGGAGGCGATCGCTCTCGAACACGACACAATGATCCGTTCGCGTCAGATCGCAGCTGATATGGGTCTGAATATGAAGATTGGCGACGTTGAGTATCAGGGCGATAAGATCAAAGCGATCTTCTACTACATCGCTGACGAACGTGTCGATTTCCGCGAGTTGATCAAGGTCTTTGCCGAGCAGTTCCGTATCCGTGTCGAGATGAAACAGATCGGTGCGCGTCAGGAGGCGGGTCGCATTGGCGGTCTGGGCGCGTGCGGTCGTGAGCTGTGTTGCGCCTCGTGGATACCCTCGTTCTCGTCGGTTACGACCAATGCCGCACGTGTGCAGGAGATCTCGCTCAATCCACAAAAACTTGCAGGTCAGTGCAGTAAGTTGAAGTGCTGCCTAGTCTATGAGTACGATTCTTACTCGGATGCGCGACGTGAGTTCCCCCGCGTGAAGGAGCCGCTGCAAGCGATGGATGGCGAATATTATCTGGTCAAGAGCGACATCTTGGCACGCACGATGAGTTTCAGCAGTGCGCCCAACTCGATTACCAATCTGATCACACTGCCCATAGCACGAGTGCGCGAGATCATCGCACTCAATCGCCGTGGCGTGAAGGTCGATACGCTCCTTAGCGAGAATGTCAATACGGTCGAATACGAGCCTGATTATGTGAATGTTATCGGTGAAGATAGCATCACCCGTTTCGATAAGAGCAAGAAACGTCGTGGCGGTCGCAACCGCAATCGAAACGAGCGCAACGACCGAGGAGCAAAACCCACCACCGAGCAGTCGCAGGAGCAACCTCAGGAGCAGACTCAGGAGGCACGTCGCGACAACCGCGAACCTCGTCGTGATGGCGCACGTGATGGACGCAACAATCGTCAACGCCACGATCGTCGCCAACCACGCGAGAAGCAAGCGATCGAAAAGCAGAGTGCAGACCAAGCTCAACACACTGATAACCAGCCGCAGAGCGAGCGCCCCGCAAACAACGAACATATAGGCGAGCGCCAGTACTCGGGCGAACGTCGTAACCATCGTGGTGGACGCAACAACCGCAACAATCATCGTCCACGTCGTGAAGGTGGCGAGCGCAATGGTGAGCGCACGGAGCACTCGAGCGAGCGCCGTTCGGAAGGTGGAGCACCCAAACAGGAGTAGTGCAAGAATGTGGCGTAAGTGGTTGATAATCTGTGCGACGGTCCTATTCACAGGCTGTCTATCCGAGATCGATTCGGTGGCAACGAGCATCGACCCCTCGGGTTGGTATAGTGGTCAGCCAAAATCGCTCACCTTCACCAATGCCGACACCTCTGCACTGAATACGATGAGCCTGATCGTCAAATATGACAATAGACTTATTGACAAGCACTTGCGACTGAATATAAAGGTTATTACCCCCGATTCGCTGACGCTGACCGAGGAAGTTCGAGTGTCTGTTCCGATACGTCGAGGCGACGTGAGCCGTTCGACCATTGCTGTCGAGCCATTCCGCCGCCACGCACAATTAGCCCAAATGGGCATTTATCGCTTTGAGATCGAGCCTACACACCCCATTTTCGGGCTGACGGGCATCGGTATCGAGATCAAAAATGAGAAACAAGATTAAACTGCAAAAATGGGAAAAGATAAACTGAGGCGTTTTGCCGAAAACCTGACTTTCAAGAACTTCATTCAACCCGAGTTTGACGAGATCTTCCACCGCGACCACCCGTTGAAGGGTCGCTGGCGCAAAGATTTCTTCCACAACGACAACCCGATAGTGCTTGAATTGGGTTGTGGTCGAGGCGAGTACACCGTCGCTCTGGCGGCCAAATTCCCCGATCGTAACTTCATCGGTATCGACATCAAGGGTGCTCGTATGTGGCGCGGAGCTAAGACCGCAACCGAGAATGAGATGCCCAACGTAGGTTTCCTGCGCACTCGCATCGAGTTCATCAATTCGTTCTTTGCCGAGGGCGTGGTGGATGAGATATGGATCACGTTCCCCGACCCGCAGCTGCGTAAAGCACGCATTAAGAAGCGTTTAACCGGTCCGCTGTTCTTGGGTTATTACAGCCAATTCCTCAAAAAGGATGCAGCAGTAAACCTCAAAACCGACTCGCAACATCTGCACCTCTACACACGTGCCGTTGCCGAGCACAACAACCTGCCAATCGAGATGTGCGACAACGACATCTACGGACACGGAACTGCCGACGAGGTGCTCTCGATCAAGACCGCCTACGAAACCCGTTTCCTCGGCGAGGGTCTGCCGATCACCTACCTGCGTTTCTCGCTGGGCGACCGCACGACATTCGATGCTCCCGAATTTGCTCCCGACGAAGAGCTGAGCTAAGGCAAAATAGCGACACAAAAAAAGCCTACTTGACCGCAATGGACAAGTAGGCTTTTTTATTATAAAACTGTCGTTTACTGCTTTTTACGCACAATGCGCAGGGTTGTCTGCGTGCGTTGCGAGATATAGACATTCGGTTGCTCGACAAAGCGTGCGAGCATCTCCTCCTCGTAGCCACGAATGGTCAGCAACTCCATATCCTCGATACACATCACGTCGTAACCTTCGGCACGCAACTCAGCCACCGCTTCGTCCAAACGCCACGAACGATCGATACACAGACTCAGATTGACCGCCGAGTTGTGGATCAGGTTGGTGCGGATTCGATGACGGTCGAGCAGACCGAAAATATCGGCGAAACGCTCCTCGATGATAAACGAAAGATCGCGCGCGCGCACCGTAACCAGCACCTGATTGTGCTTAACGATCAAAATAGGCACATCAATGCGTCGCGTGGTGCGACGGATCACCGTACCCGCCTTGCGACGGTCGCCAAAGGGGCGCACGTAGAGGGGTATATTCTTGTTTTGCAGCGGCTTAACCGTCTTGGGATGGATAATTGATGCACCGCTATACGACAGCTCAATTGCATTCAGATAGCTCATCTCCTCGATATGGCGGGCATCGGGAAAAATGCGCGGATCGGCATTCAACACGCCATCGACATCCTTCCACACCGACATACTCTCGGCATCCAAGATGTTCGCCACACCCGCAGCCGAGTAATCCGAGCCCTCGCGACCGAGCGTCGAGGTCTTGCCCGACGGAGTCGAACCGATAAAGCCTTGGCCAATAAACAGTTTTGCCCCCTCGACTGCCACCGCTTCACGCAATGGAACAGTCGATGCTTCGAGGTCGATGCTGGCATCCTTGTGTCGCTCATTGGTTACGATACAACGGCGCATATCGACCCAATGGCAGGGCACACCCGATGCATTGAGGAACTCGGCAATGATCGTCGTTGAGAGCAACTCGCCATAGCTCACCACTCGATCGTACCACATCTCGGCATCCTGAGCCTCGATCTGCGCCTCAGTGGCGATCTGCTCCAATTCGGCAAACAGCTGATCGACAGCGTCCAAACGGTCGGTCGTACGCAGCAACTCGGAGATCATCTTACGGTGATAACTCCTCAATGCCGTAATGTGTTCCATCGACAGGGGGCGATCACCCGTTTGTACACCCTCGAACACACGTTCGAGCGCGTTGGTGGTCTTGCCCATTGCCGACACAATGACGAACAACTCGCGCTCGTCCTTCACAATGGCACGCAGGTTACGGACACCGTCAGCCGTCGAGACCGAAGCTCCGCCGAATTTGTAAACTTTCACCTCTGAATCAGTTTTTATTTATTGGTTAAAAAAATCGTGAAGCCCTACTTCACCGCCTTGTACTTGTGATCGGTATTCCAGAACAGGAACGAGTAGATATCCGTAGCCTCGTCGATACGCTTCGAGGTCGGTTTACCTGCTCCGTGTCCCGCATTGGTCTCGATACGAATCAGCACGGGAGCGTCGCCCGCCTGCGAGTGCTGCATCTGTGCTGCATACTTGAACGAGTGCGCAGGAACAACACGGTCGTCGTGGTCGCCCGTCGTAACGAGCGTTGCGGGATACTCGACACCATCCTTGATGTTGTGCAGGGGCGAATACTTATAGATATACTCGAACTGATCCTCATATTCGCTCGAACCGTACTCGACAGCCCAGCCCCAGCCAATCGTAAACTTGTGATAGCGAAGCATATCGAGCACACCCACTGCGGGCAGGCAGACTGCATAGAGGTCAGGACGCTGCACCTCGCAAGCACCCACCAGCAGACCACCATTCGAGCCACCGGCGATAGCCAGCTTATCCGACGAGGTGTAGCCCTCCGCAATCAAGTACTCGGCAGCTGCGATGAAGTCGTCAAAGACATTCTGCTTGTTTTCGAGCATACCTGCCTTGTGCCACTTCTCGCCATACTCACCACCACCACGCAGAGTTACCATTACGTAGATACCGCCCTGCTCCATAAACATAATGTTGTTGGGTGAGAACGAGGGTGTATAGCTGATATTGAAACCACCATAGCCATAGAGATATACGGGATTCGAACCATCGCGCTTCATATCCTTGCGATGAACTATAAACATCGGCACCTGCGTACCATCCTTCGAGGTGAAGAACACCTGCTCCGAAGTGAATATTTCGGGATCGTAGCTCACCTCGGGCTGCTTGTAGAGCGTCGTAGAGCCCGAACGCAGATCGTAAATGTAGCTCGTTGCGGGAGCGGTGAAACCATTGACCGAGTAGAATACCGTCGTATCCTCCTTCTCGCCACCAAAGCCTGCCACCGTACCAATCGCGGGCAGCTCAACCTCGCGGATCAACTCGCCCGCCATATCATATTGGCGCACCTTGTTCATCGCGTCCTCCATATAGGTTGCCATCAGCACGCCACCAACTGCGCTAACCGTTTCGAGCAACACCTCAGGATTCTCGGCAATCACGTCCTCCAAACCTGCGGGACGCACCAGATTGATCTTCGCCAGACGGAAGTTGGGTGCAGCGTCGTTGGTCAGCACGTATGCGTAGTCGCCCTCAACGGTTACGATCGCATAGTCGTAAGCAAAACCTTCGAGCAGCGTGCGGAACTTGCGCTCGCCCTTCTTGCGATAGAGCACCTCGCTACCCGACGTACCCTCCGAGGCGTGAACAAACTGCCACTTGCCGTCGCCGCTCTCCTCACCCGAGAAGTAACGCAACGGGTGCTGAGCGTCCCAATAGATCAGCTCGTCAACCGACTGAGCGTCGCCCAACTTGTGATAATAGACCTTCTGGAACTGGTTCTGCGACGAGTAGACGCCCTTTTCGGGTTTGTCGTATGCGCTGTAATAGAAGCCCTTACCGTCGGGAGCCCAACTTGCACCCGAGAACTTCACCCACTCGATCTTGTCCGAGAGCTGCTCGCCCGACTCGGTATCCATCACGCGGATCTCAACCCAGTCCGAACCTGCCGAGGCAACCGAATAGGCCATATATTTACCGTCCTTCGAGAAGGCAACGGCCGACAGAGCCACCGTACCCTCGTCCGAGAGCGAGTTGGGATCGAGGAACACCTCGCCCTCAGCGTCGAGCGAGGGCTTGCGATAGAGCACCGACTGGTTCTTCAAACCGTCGTTATAGAAGTAGTAGTACCAATCGCCGTGGCGCGAGGGCGTACCCTCCTTCGGGTAGTTCCAGAGCTGAGTCAGACGCTCGCGGATCTGATCGCGGTAGGGAATCTGCGCGAGATAGTCGAACGTCACCTCGTTCTGAGCCTTGACCCACTCGGCGGTTTCGGGGGCATTATCGTCCTCCAACCAGCGATAGGGATCGGCTACCTCAGTACCGAAATAGTTATCAACGACCTCACCACGCTCGGTTGCGGGATAGGGTTTCAATTCGATGGTCTTGCGACCACAGCAACTGCTCATCATAGCCGTGATAGTTAAAAGTGCCACGAGGCACACTACTAAACGTTTCATTTATAAATAGTTTTACGGGTTTGCACTCTATTTCAAGATACAAAAATACAAAACCGCACGAAAAGACGTATCATTTCCCACGAAAATTTGCTAAATTTGTGGTGATAAACCCGTTTTTAGCTATGCGCATCACCCGTTTCGAACAGACGACCTCGACCAATGACGAGGCTCGTAACCGCCACTACACCCACGGCGACATCATCACCGCCGAGTACCAAACTGCCGGACGCGGTCAGCGTGGCAACCGTTGGAGCAGCGTCGAGGGCAAGAACCTGATGCTCATTCAGCTGGAGTCCATCGACACCTGGATGCTGACAGAGGAATATATGCCCAACCTCTACGCCCTGAAGCAGGACAGCCTCTCCTTCACCAAACACTATACCCCCGCCTACATCACCGCCGGTACCTTCAATACCGAGTTCATGGTCAATACCTCTCTGATCCCCGCCCAGCC
>JAZOMS010000169.1:0-10365 GCA_045654145.1 Alistipes sp.
ATTAAATGTCCTAAATGTGGACATAGTTGGGTAGTAAAAGAGAAAAAAGAGGATAAGACGGAGAAACCAGAGAAGAAGAAATAATTTCAAGGATTGAGAAAAATCTCTGCAAAAGCCATTTTTTTTGGATTTGAGGCGGCAGATTCCAAAAATTATATTAATTTAGCGGCGGATTATGGATACGTGTGTCCACAATCCGCCAAGTTTAACCAAATGCTCAACAATATGGACGATGGCTCTGCTGCGGAGAATTGCACTGACTTCTTACCTCGATACGGTGCCATTCGAGTATGGCATCAAGCACGCACCCGAGTGGCGTGCCGAGTTGCTGTTGTCCTCACCTGCGCATAGCGTTCAGCTGATCGAGGGTGGCGAAGCCGATTTTGCCCTCGTACCTACGGCTGCCGCCGATCGTCTGCGCGGCGTGCGTATCTTGTCGGAATATTGTCTATCATCGACCGAGCGTCTTGCGACGGCTCGTATGGAGTGTGATGTCCCCTTGCAGCAGATCGAGCAGATCATCTACGACTCGGAGTGGTTCATCACGTCTGAGATCTTGGGTCGCCTCTGCACCCATCTGTGGCGCATCGCTCCTAAGCTTGTTGATCGCAACGAGCTGCCTGCCAATTGGCAACCTGCACCGACCGATGCCGAGATCATCTGTGGCACCGAGGCCTTTACAACCCCTCGCTACCGTCGCTACGAATTTGACCTTGGTGAGGAGTGGCGACGCTCGACGCGAGAGCCGTTGGTGCTGGGTGTTTGGGTGGCACGTGCCGATGTTACTCCCGAGGAGAGCGATGCTTTCGAGCGTGCGCTGACCTATGGCATTGAGCATACGTGGGAGGCGTTGGTGGAGTGCAATTTGGCCTCGACCGAGAGCTATACCCAACTGACTGAACGAATCGATTATCTATTTGATCAAGAGAAAGATAAGGCATTGCGTAAACTTTGGCGCGAGGGCGTCAAGGTAGCCCCGCGAGCCAATCCCGGCTGAACGTCCTGAGGATCGCCTGCGCGAGCGATCCACCAAATCGGTTCGGCGCAATGAATTTACGCCCCTGAGTGGCTGTGGCCACCGACTCACAAAGTACGAATATTCTCAAAAACAGGGAGCCAATGATTACGATTTATCTCAAACAATATAACAAAATAGTCCGCAACGCCGATCTTCATCTCTTCGACGATCTGGGCTATGACGACATTCTGTGGATCGACCTGCTGAATCCAACGATCAAGGAGCAAAAGGCGGTTGAGAACTTTATGGAGCTCAACCTCCAAACTCGTCAGCAGGCCGAGGAGATCGAGTCGACTTCGAAGTATTTCGAAACCGAGAATGCCATCTTCTCGAACTCGAACTTCTTCTTGCGTACCGATGATACTTTTGCCGTCGAGCCCGTGTCGATGATTATCTCGGAGGGAGTGTTGATCTCGGTGCGTACGGCCGAATCACGTACGGTGCGCGAGGCGGAGAAGAAATTGCAGATGAACTACCGCGCCTTTCCGACGGGTTACCACCTGATGATCTCGATTTTGGAGGTGCGTATCGACTTCGACGCCGACCTTGTGGAGAACATCTCACGCCAGATTGCTCGCCTGAGCCGCGACCTGAACTCGGGTGAGGCGGTCGATAAGGAGGATTTGCAGCGCATCAACTCGTTGCAGGAGAGCACGATGTTGATCCGCGAGACCATCTTCGACCGTCAGCGAGTGTTGTCGGGCATTTTGCGTTCTGAGCGTTTCCCGAATGATATCTACCCCCGTCTGCAACTGATGATCAAGGACGTCAATTCGTTGATCAACCACGCCGATTTCAGTTTCGAGCGTCTGGACTACTTGCAGGATACAGCGCTCGGTTTGATCAACCTCGACCAGAATAATATCACCAAGATCTTTACGATCGTGTCGGTATTCTTCCTTCCAGCGACGTTGATAGCAAGCTTGTACGGAATGAACTTCAAGTATATGCCCGAGTTGGAGTGGCGATATGGCTATTGGTTTGCACTTGGACTAATTTTGCTGATTTCGGGCGCAATTCTCAGTTACTTCAAATACAAGAAGTGGTTATAGTTCCACGACTTGCACGGGTATAAAGGTCGCAAACTCTTTCGAGTTGCGGCCTTTATGTTTTTATGATCTCTTGCGATAGAGTCGTAGTCTCCTATTCGATTCTTGGAGGGATGGCGAAGTATAGTGCGCTATCGGCGGCGGTTGCGGGCGGAGTGGGAGTATAGAATCCCTCGGCCAATAGGCGGAACCCAAAGTTGCGTGCCGTGAGTGTGTCGAGTGCTGCCTCGCGCGAAGGGTAGAGCTTAACCGTCAGAGAATCAATCGTAAAGTGTGGACGGGTGGGTTTGATATTGAGGTTGCAAAGCTCCAATACCAACTCACGTGCGGTCGAGTCGGCCATAAACGTATGCGAATATTTATCGCGTGTCTGGCGACGATAGCGCGAGGTGTAGAATTTCGAGCGGCGGTTGGCCGAATCGACAAAGTAGCCCATCGAGCGGTGGCTCGAATTCTTATCGGTCGAGTCGATACGGTAGTAGAACTCAACCTGATATTCGCCAGCGTGCGGGATTGGAATACGACGTTTCATCTTGGCGGTGTCGGCCAGCGAGCGCATACGGATGGTCGTGTCGAAATAGATACGTTGCACGCTCACGCGGCGTGCGATGGCATTGATGGTATCGAGGTCGGCCACCTGGGCATTCAGCTGATCCGATTCACGTTCGAGTCGCTGGATCGCCAACTCGACCGCATCGGAGAGTCGTGCACTCTTTCTCTTCGAGAAGCTGTTGATCGTAAGGTGCAGATCTTCAACCGTGTATCCATACTTCTCGAATATTGGCTCATAGACCATCATACTATCCAAGTCGATATCTTGACGATCGACATAGGCATTGGTCAGATAGACATCGTAGAAGATGTCGGCCAAACGATCGTCGGGTATTACGCGCGGTTTATTGCAGGCCGTGGCGATGGCGACGAGTACGATCAAGGCTATGGTTCGTATCACTGATTTCATTCCTCTTTATTTGGTTATTTTGTTTTCGGCTGGGCGGATCATCGTACGCACTGTGAGCTGGGTGATAGCCATTGTTACGACCGCCATTGCCGCTATAATCAATAATATATCAGTTAGTTTCATCTCGACAGGATAATATCTCACCACGAACGTCGTGCCAGGCATTTCGATCAGTCCGAACTGCTGCTGTGCCCAGCAGATACCCACTCCCAGCACCAGTCCAATTGCGCCACCGAGGAGTCCGATCAGTGCGCCCTCGCCCGTGAAGATTGAGCGAACGAATTGGGTTCGTGCGCCCATTGCTCGCAGCGTGGCGATGTTGTCGCGCTTGTCGATGATGAGCATTGCCAGCGAGCCGACAATCGAGAATGATGCGATGATCAGCACCAGCAGCGAGATGAAGAATATGCCCCACTTTTCGTACTTCATAATGCGGTATAGGGCGGCCTGTTGCTCCAATCGTGTTACGACACGAAACTGCTCTCCGACAGCCTGTTGCACTGCATCACGGGTGCGCTCTAACGAGGCTCTGTCGCTCACATCAACGAGCAGTTGTGTGGCGCGACCGTTGTAGTCGAAGAGCGATTGAGCCAACTCGATCGTGGTCAGTATGTAGCCGTCATCGATGTCGCCACTGATCGTGAAAACGCCCGAGGGCCACGTTCGACGGTGGGTGTAGGCATCGATGGGTAGCAGTGTAGAGATCTCGCCACGACGGGGTGAATAGAGGTTGAGCGGTGTGTCAAGGAATATGCGCACGCCCAATCGGTAAGCCACACTCGATCCGATACACGCCTGCTCAATCTCGCCTAAACGTAGCTCGAACTCTCCCGACGAGATGTGCTCCTTGATGGGCAATACCTCGCTCACCTGCTCGTCGACACCACGCACAGTAACCACCACTTGGCGTCCTCCGTACTCAGCCAATGCGCTCTGCTCCAAGGCGAACGATATTGCGCTCACTCCCGCAATCGAGCGGAGTGAATCGGTTGGCAATGAGTCGATTATGAAAGTCTTGCCCTCTCGTGGGCGCACCTCCAAATCGGCATCGAATGCCGACTGCATACCATCGACCAGCCCTGCAAATCCATTGAAGACCGACATCAGGATGATCATCGCTGCAATGGGTACACCGACGGCCACGACGCTCACGGCGGAGATCACATTGATCACCGAGTGCGACTTGGCCGAGAAGAGGTATCGGCGGGCGAACAGTAGCGACAGCATTACTATGTGAAGCTGGTTAAGTGGTTGAATAGTTGGATATTACTCCTCTTTGAGCAGCGAGTCGATGCTGGCGATATACTCCAACGAATCATCCAGGAAGAACTGCAATTCGGGTACGCTCTTCACCTGATTGCGGATACGCTGACCCAGCGCACGACGAATCATCCAATTGTTCTCTTCGAGCGTGCGCATCACCTCGGCACTCTTCTCGAAGGGGAAGATACTGAAATAGATCTTGGCATAGTTCAGGTCGGGCGACACACGCACGGTCGTTACCGACGCCATCACGCCACGCACCAGCGATGCGCCCTCTTTGAGCAGAATCTCGGCTACGTCCTTCTGGATCTGACGCGCCATTTTTGCTTGTCTTGTGCTTTCCATTTATCTCTGTTTTTGCTTGTTAATCAACTATTTATTGCCTATTGTTTGCAGTGTCGCACGTTTGGGCGATGCTGCTTCGGCAGCCTCTTTTGCCGCCTTGCGCTCGGCATCGGCACGTCGTTTCTCGGCACGACGGGCACGGCTCTCGCGCATACGTTCGAAGGCCTCGAACTCGCTCGCCTTACCCAAACGGAATCCATAGCCGATGGTCATATAGATATTGTCGAGCGGAGAGCGTCGCGGTGTAGTTGCAAAGGGGTTTTCGGGACCGTCAGTGGCGTTGCCCGAGTATTTGTTGGTGTTGCGCAGTATGTCGCCATAACCGAAATAGTAGCGTGCGCCGATCGAGAACTCGTTGCGACCAGCCAAGTAAGCCACGCCGCCACCGCCAGCCAGACCGTAGTTCCAGCGATTGTCGCGCACCAGCTTGAAGTTGTACGTTCCCGCCGTACCCTGCAACTCATTGACGTAGGTCGATGAGATGTTGTAGGCGAACGTTACAGCCAGATCGATATAGACACGCAGCCGGAAATCAGCCAAGTAAAAGTGTGGTTGCCAGACGATTGGTACAAGCACCGAATTGATGTGGCGAGTATATCGCAGAGTCTTTGTTTCGGGATTCTCCGACGAGAAATAGGGATAATACGAGTAGCCGCGTTTCATAAATTCGATATCGGCACCCACCGCTCCGACAAATCGTTCGGCGGTGTAGTGTCGCCACGTGATGCCACCCGTGTAGCCCCCCCACATCATTCGCATCTCCTGTTTGGGATAGAATCGGGCATTCGATGCACCCCAGCCACCCTTTACACCGATGACGTGCTGGGCGTTTGCCGTGAGTGCCACACCGACCACGCTTGCGAATGTTATAAGTATTGTTATAATCCTATGTTTCATCTGATTAGAAATTAAAGTTCGACCCGAAACCACCGAACGGATTGCTCGA
Source organism: Alistipes sp. (assembly GCA_045654145.1). Taxonomy (GTDB): domain Bacteria; phylum Bacteroidota; class Bacteroidia; order Bacteroidales; family Rikenellaceae; genus Alistipes. The sequence continues at coordinate 5,583 of JAZOMS010000169.1, forward strand.
ATTGTTACGTGTGCCCTCCTCTTTGCGACGTTTTTCCTCTTCGCGTTTCTTGCGCTGTTCCTCGTAGAACTTGACCAGTCGTACGCTCTCGCGGGCATCGAGTTGGCGGATTAGCGACTGCATCGTAACAGGGGCAAACATTCGGTTCATATCGGCCACAAGCTCTACGTCCCAATTCATTTTGGTTGCGATCACCTCCTCGTCGCGTTCGTTGCGATAGATCTCGACACGTTCGGGCTGACGGCTCTCGATCAAGTTGCCGCTGTCCCAGCGACCGTTACCGTTCATATCCTCGACCACACGCACACGAACCTCGCCCTCGGGCACGTAGCTGAATGTATGCTGACCCGATTGTGCGCCACGAATCTCGTCAATCACCTTCTTGCCATCCGATGCGACCAGTTGCAGGATGTAGGTTGCCGAGTCGTTCTTGCCACGCAGGTCGATGATCACTTTGGCAAATTGGTCGGCCGCCATCGTAGTCAGCTCTTTGCCGATCGAGTCGTTGGCATAGCCCGCCACATCAATAAATGTCGAGTCGGGAATAACAAGTTTATATTTCAGTCCGTCGCCCCACTTGGTCATCAGGCGCCAGCGACGCATATTGGTTGTGTCGCGCGTCAGGGTGATGGGGACATTACGTGTCTGCTGCTTGTTGTCTATCTCGGCGAGCGTGATCGATGCGGTGTCCAACTTCACCAACGGATACTCGAACTCGAACTCCAATCCCAGCTCAGGATTGATGTCGCCCGAGGTCGTGAAACGGTACGAGAAGGGATTTTTTGCAGGTGGCGGAGTGTACTCCTCGCCAGCCTCCTCAGCCTTTTTGCGTTCGCGTTCTTCGCGTTCGCGGGCTCGCTCCTCCTCTTTGGTTTCGATCTTTCGCCACGCCAGAACCAATGGTTCGGCATTGATATTCAGTGTATTTGTTGTGTCGTGTTTCATATACACGATGCGACCGCGAATGGTGTCGGGCAGCAGTTCGGGTGCTACGTTCAGCCACAGCGACATCGTGTCGCGCCCCTTGGTCTGAAACTCCCAGATCACCTGCTCCTCGGCTATACTATCCAGAATGATGCTATCAATCTGGGGATGAGGTGCGCCGAAACGCAGAATTGCCTGATTGCTCTTGGGACGCTCAGCTGCGGTGAGCATCTGGCGCTTGAACGTACCATCCATAAACATTCGCATATAGAGTTGCGGTTCGCCCGTCAAATAGCGACGCAACGAGTCGTACCAGATGGCGAACTCCTGCATCGTAGCGGGGTTGTACTCCTCTTCGGTGAAACCAACAAGGTCGGTTCCCGGGTCGTACATCTGGTTGTCGTTCTTGTCTTGGAATGCGTAGATTCGGTAAGCGGTAGGTTTCAGGTTTTTAGCCAGAAAGATGCCATTGGTTTCGGCACGAGCGATGGCATCGGGAGCTCGGCGCAGCAGTGTCGAGTCGAATTCGGCGGTGCGCACCGCAGTGTCAATCGCCAGCGAGTCAGCGCGATAGAAGTAAATGTAGCTCTTCGCAACGCTATCCGATTTCTCGGCATCGGCCGTATAACCCGACATCCACATCGAGTCGATCTCTGTGCCCGTCGAGAAAACATACGAGAACGAGTGCAGGGGGTTGCTCTCGTTGTTGTCGCGCAGCGAGGCTCCGAAGTTCAAGACATAGGTCTGATCTTTGCGCAGAGTATCTTTGATATCAATCAACACACCACGACCTCGAATCGAGAGCGTAGGTTTGCTCTTCATTCGGGGCGAGGTGAAGAACTCCTTATGCTGGTCTTTGAGTTGCACATACTCGTTGAACTCGATGAAGATACGCTTTGCAGCGAACTCGGTCGAGTAGTTTTCGGGTGTAGCGACCATCAGCACGGGCGGAATTGTGTCGCGCGGGCCGCCCTGCGGAGTTGTGGTGTTGGCACAACGCACCAACATCGACGAGAGAAACAGCATCACTACGGCTGTCTTCGCCAACGTGCGGAGCGTCATTATCTGGTTGAAACGGATCATATTTCGCGTTTATACTTAACTGCTTAGTCTGTTCTTTTACTCAATCGGATTGGTGGGTGTATATTGTCCCTCGTTCGATCCATTTTGGTCCTCGTCGCCATCGGGCTGTGTTTCTGGCTCGGTTGGCGTTTCGGGCGTTTCGGGCTGGATAGGCGCAACGTAGGCCTCGTTGTTCATACGCCACGCGCCCTCGATATAGCGTTTTTGAACCGACCACGGACGGAACGTAATGCTCACGTAGAGGTCGGGCAGGTTCTCCGCCACTTCGGTCATACGCCACCCGAATAATCTGTTTTCGGGATCTACCACCACGATCGTAGCAGGCGTTGCGGTCAGTTGCAACACGACCTCCAAGTCGGTCTGCTCGGCACGTGCCATAGCATCCGAACGCTTCTCGCCCGATGTTTTCGAGGTCAGCACACCATTCAGAGCGTCCTCGAACGAAGCTACGGTCCACTGCGTAGTGTCGGCTGCAAAGGCGTAGGCTATCATCCCTTCGCCCTGCACTGCCACGCCACCCGATTCGGCCTGATAGTAGGGTCGAACGTGGTATTGGCAATCCATCGTTACCTTTTTGAAACAGCCCGTAGTGGCAATCGCAACGACCACCGCCACAGCCATTTGAAACCATCTATTCATTTCCGATCACCTCGCTTTCGTGTTTCGAGAGTAACTCTGCTCGCAGCTCCTCCATCGTCTTGCCTGACACGGGGTGCTTGCGGCTCTTCATCAATTCGCAGAGCGGTGCCAGCACGAAGTCGCGCTCCTCGATCAGCGGATGGGGAATGGTCAGTCGGGGCGACTCCAATACCAAATCGTCGTAGAACAGAATGTCGATATCGATCATACGCGACGAGTAGTGAGCACCCGTCTCGGCTTTGATGCGCGCCTCATCCTCGCGATTGCGACCCAACTCGCACTCGATCGCCTGAACGGCATCCAGCACCTCGTCAGCCGAGAGATCGGTATCGACCTCCAACACCTGATTTGAGAACTCGTCAACTGATGAGAATCCCCACGGGCGACTCTTGTAGCGATGCGAACAGCGCAGGACGATACCCACTTTATCATTGATCAGACGTTGTGCGGTGCGTAGGCGCGTTTTCACGTCGCCAAGGTTGCCGCCTGTGATTAATACTACACGTGCCATATTCGGTTATTAGTTTTTTTTAGGTTTATATTTTAACGATTAACTTACTGATTGCCAATGCAAAATGTGTCGCTACAATCAGCGGGTTACCATTCTGCACGATCTGAGTGCGGGCGCTTTCGATCTCAGCCACCAGCGCCTCGATGTTGTGGTTACCCACGAACGGAGCAAACTTCGAGCAGAATGTCGCCTCCTCAGCCCACAAGTAACTTATCTCGGCCATACCGGCGTTGAGCATATAGCTCTCGCGTAGCAGACGTAGTGCCTCACCGAAGAATGTGATCTGTCGGTCGCGGGTCAGCGTTGCGAACGATTCGGCCCAATCCAGCAGTTCGAGGTGTTTTTTGCTGTAACTCAGTCGCATCAACGTGCAGAACATCTCGAACGATGCTGCCGACATCTGGTCGCCACCGCCCACCAAACGTCGAGCCTCGATCAGATCGCCACACGCCAAACGAGCCAATTGATCGGCACGTTCTCGCTCCAAACCACTCTCTGCAACGAGTTGCTCAGCCAGCTCCTCGCTTGCGATGCGGGGTATGGCCACCTCCTGAGTACGCGAGATGATGGTTGATAGCAGACGCTGTGGCTGACGGCTAACCATCAGAAAGAGAGTCTTTTCCCACGGTTCTTCGAGTATTTTGAGCAGTGTGTTTGCCGCCTCGATGTTCATCAACTCGGGCAACCATACTAGCACGATTTTGTACTCGCCTTCGAAGCTCTTGTACGACAGCGTGCGTATGATCTCGCCGGCGTCGTGTACCGAGATCAGTGGTTTGAGCGTCTTGCCCAAATCGAGCCGATCGTTCCACATCGCCTCATCGAAGTAGCCTCCCGTCGATCGGATCTGCTCGCGCCACATCTGCAAAAAGTCGCCACTCACGACCTTTTCGCCCGACTTTTTACCCTGCTTATTGACCGGAAACACGAAGTGCAGATCGGGGTGTGCCAGCTCCTCCATCTTGCGACACGATGCACACTCGCCACACGAATCACCATCGTGGCGCGCCGTGCAGTTGATATATTGGGCGTATGCCAACGCCATTGGTAGGGCACCGCCACCGCACTCACCCGTGAAGAGTTGAGCGTGGCTCACACGACCCTGATCGACCGCGCGTCGCAACCGATCCTTAATCTCCGAGTGTCCTATTACGTCCGAAAATCGCATTTTTGGTCTGTTTTTTTAGTTGTCGAACTATGATTTCGACTCGTCCTCCTTGATCAGTCGGAGCAGATCGCGGGTCAGCTGCACGCTACGTGCAACGCATACGCCGAGCATTACGGCATAGATCACGATCCACAGCCAACGCAACTCGTCCGCCTGCAATTCGTCGATAAGGGTCATCACGCAGTAGATTGCCATCACGATGAACAATCCTGCGAAAATTATGATTCGTGCCTTCATATTTTCGTTGTTTTCAGTCGTTTACTTCTTTCCTGTCGAGCCGAAACCGCCTGCGCCGCGCTCGCTCTCGCCAAGTTCCTCGGCGAGTTCCCACTCAACCTGCTCGTGGCGTGCCACAACCATCTGAGCGATACGCTCACCCGCCTCAATGCGGAACTCCTCATTGCTCAGATTGACCAAAATAACACGAATCTCGCCACGATAGTCGGCGTCGATCGTGC
>JAZOMS010000170.1:0-3223 GCA_045654145.1 Alistipes sp.
GAATTTCTGCCAATTCAATAGGTCGAGTACCTCTAAAAAATAGATTTTGAACGAAAAAACGTGGCAAACTATTGCAATTTCACTGATTTTTTTCGAAATTTGAGGTCGGCAAACTGAAAACAACTTTTTTCGGCGAGTCCACGTTGGACCCAAAATCCCGCGCGACACAACTAACAACTAAAAAATAACCTACTCAAAAAACTTCTAAAATTATGATTATCGGTATTCCCAAAGAGATCAAAAACAACGAGAATCGCGTTGGTTTGACTCCCGCTGGTGCTCAGGAATTTGTTAAGCACGGCCACACTGTCTATGTTCAGGCTACCGCAGGTGTTAATAGCGGTTTCCCCGACAGCGAATACGAAAAGGTAGGCGCTAAGATTCTCCCCACAATCGAGGAGATCTACGCTATCGCTGAAATGATCATCAAGGTTAAAGAGCCCATCGCTCCCGAATATGGTCTGATCCGCAAAGATCAAGTCGTATTTACATACTTCCACTTTGCAAGTAGCGAGCCGCTGACTAAGGCTATGATCGAGAGCGGTGCTGTATGTATTGCTTACGAAACCGTCGAGCGCGACGACCGCTCGCTGCCCCTGCTGATCCCGATGTCGGAGGTGGCTGGTCGTATGTCGACTCAGGAGGGCCGTTACTTCCTCGAAAAGCCTCGTGGCGGTAAGGGTATCCTGCTCGGTGGCGTACCGGGTGTGAAGCCTGCTCGCGTATTTGTGATTGGTGCAGGTGTTGTAGGTACTGCTGCTGCGCGTACTGCTGCTGGTACGGGTGCAGATGTTACTATTTGCGACGTTTCGTTGCGTCGTCTGACCTATCTGGCTGACGTGATGCCCAAGAATGTGAAGACGCTGATGTCGTCGGAGTACAACATTCGTCAGGAGTTGAAGCGTGCCGATCTGGTTATCGGTTCGGTTTTGATCCCTGGTGCTAAGGCTCCCAAACTCGTTACTCGCGATATGTTGAAGGATATGGAACCTGGTACCGTTATGGTGGACGTGGCGATCGACCAGGGTGGTTGCTTCGAGACTTCGCATCCCACTACCCACGAGGATCCCGTTTATTACGTTGATGGCATTCTGCACTACTGCGTGGCGAATATCCCCGGTGCAGTTCCATACACCTCGACTCTGGCACTGACCAACGCAACGCTGCCCTACGCATTGCAGCTGGCAGATAAGGGTTGGGAGAAGGCTTGCCGCGATAACAAGGAGTTGAAGAAGGGTCTGAACATCATCGGCGGCAAGGTGGTTTACAAGAGTGTTGCCGAGGCTTGGGGTTTGGAGTACACTCCGCTGGAATTCTAATCTCGACACCGAGTAACAATATTCATCGTTCCGCTTCCGTCGCTCGGAGGCGGAACGGTTGTTTTTTGTGCAATTCAATTTATTTGCGTACCTTTGCGGGCAGAAGAACTCAGTTATACGATTTTAACAAAATAAACACATACTCAGCATTATGGCTTCGTCAAACTTTGTGGACTACGTCAAGATATTTGCCCGTTCGGGTCACGGTGGTGCAGGATCGGCTCACTTCCGTCGTGAGAAATTCGTTGCCTTCGGTGGTCCCGATGGTGGTGATGGCGGTAAGGGTGGCAGCATTATCTTGCAGGGCGATAGCCAATATTGGACGCTCATTCACCTTAAATATCAGCGACATATCTTTGCCGAAGATGGTCAGTGCGGTTCGGGTGCTCGTTCGTCGGGTAAGGACGCGCAGGACATCATCGTGCGTGTTCCGCTGGGTACGGTTGCACGCGACGCCGAAACGGGCGAGATCGTTGGCGAGGTGACCGACGATGGCGAGCAGCTCGTTCTGCTCAAAGGTGGTCGTGGAGGTCTGGGTAATTGGCACTTTAAGACCGCAACCAACCAAGCTCCGCGCTATGCTCAGCCGGGCGAGGAGGGTGCCGAGGGTGCATTTATTTTGGAGTTGAAGGTGTTGGCTGATGTGGGTCTGGTGGGTTTCCCCAATGCGGGTAAATCGACCCTGCTGTCGGTGGTTTCGGCTGCTAAGCCCAAGATTGCCAACTACGCCTTCACTACGCTCGAACCCAACTTGGGTATCGTGGCTTGTCGCGACAACCACTCGTTTGTAATGGCCGATATTCCTGGTATCATCGAGGGTGCGCACGAAGGTCGTGGCTTGGGTACTCGATTTCTGCGACATATCGAGCGTAACTCGGTGCTGCTCTTTATGATCCCTGCCGATAGCGACGATATTCAGAAGGACTACGAGGTCCTGCTCGGCGAACTGACGCAGTACAATCCCGAATTGCTCGACAAGGAGCGCCTGTTGGCGATCACCAAGTGCGATATGCTCGACGAGGAACTGATGGCCGAAATGCGCTCACACCTGCCCGAAGGTCTGCCGACGGTGATGATCTCGTCGGTTACAGGGCTTAATATCCAGCAACTCAAAGATATGCTTTGGGAGTCTTTGCATAAGTAAATACCCGAATAAAAGAATATTGCGTGGCCACTCCGCTCGTTGGAGTGGCCATTTTTTTATGTTTTTAGAATCGAGGGTCGCTCATCTGAGTGTGTTGGGCATTGGTAATGCGAAGTTGATAACGTCGATTGAAATAGCTGAGAACGCCTTCCACTGACCCGCTTCCCGATGGTAACGATGTGCGTATGAAATTGGCGAATGGCGAGGTGCGGACATCGAGCGTATCGCCTTGCGAATCAATCAGATGGCGCGTCGTGGCTACCCGCACCCATTCGCTCGTGAGTGAGTCGAGCGCCCAATCACACCATCCCAACGACAACTCCTCTTCGACGAACTGAACCTGCTCGACGCGCACAAGCGTTGATACGAGTTCGGGTGAGCATTCGGCAATGGCTATCGGTCGAGCAGTGATCTCGATCTGGCGTGTCGAATCGACCGAGATATAGAGCCCGATGTCGTCAGGTGCAATGTGATCGGCCTCATACTCGCCCGTCGGCTCTGCGCCCAACTCGATCGTGCCGCCCGACGAGCCGAGCCACAATCCGTTGCAGCGCACCGCAACCCGCGCACCCTGCCAAAAGCGATGATAGAGCCTCTCGGCATTGAGGCGCACGATGATACCGCCGGTCGAATCGGCTATGCTGAGTTCATTATGCAGGTTGCCATTGAAGTCGTTGGCAATGATGTGCCCTTCGATCTGTATCGCGCGGTCGATACGCACGGGAGCCGAGCGATAGAGTGATTTGAGATAGGCCACCGA
>JAZOMS010000171.1:0-7332 GCA_045654145.1 Alistipes sp.
TTCATCAGTCGTCGCAATGGCAGTGGTGTTGGCTCTGTTGTTGTCAGTTTCGGCCTTTGTTTCGGGGTCGGAAACAGCATTCTTCTCGCTCACCTCGCAGCAGATCCGCGAGATGAAGGAGAGCCGTACAGCCTTGTCGGAGTCGATCATCAGACTGCTGACCCAGAGCGACCGACTGTTGGCTACGATACTGATAGTCAATAATTTGGTCAATATCTGCATCACGATCATCTCGGCTCGAATCGTCGATATGATGTTTGTCTTTGCTACGCCGACGTGGACCTTCGTCTTCAAGACGGTCTGCGTTACGTTCCTGCTGTTGCTCTTCGGCGAGATCCTGCCCAAGGTATTGGCCAACTCGAATCCGCTGCGTGTGGCTCGCTTTGCAGCGGCTCCGCTGTCGGTTTTGGAGGTGATAGTCAGACCGTTATCTTCGGTCTTGGTGCGTACGGGAGGCTCGATCAGCGCCCGTTTTGAGTCTAAGCGCGACAACTTGTCGATGGACGAACTGTCGAATGCGATCGACCTCGCCTCGACCGACCAGACGCAGGAGGAGCGCAAGATGCTGTCGGGTATCGTCAACTTTGTCAATACCGATGTGGCCGAGATTATGAAACCACGAATCGATATTGTGGCGGTCGAAATCAGTGAAAGCTATTCGGCTGTGAAAGAGCAGATTATCAAGTCAGGATACTCGCGTATTCCTGTCTATGAGGAGAGTGCCGACAACATCAAGGGCGTGCTCTATGTCAAGGACTTGATCCCCTATATTCACAACGACGATGGGTTCGAATGGGTGTCGTTGCTACGCCAACCCTACTATGTGCCCGCGCATAAGAAGATTAACGACCTGCTCGAAGAGTTCCAGGCGACGAAGGTGCATTTGGCGATTGTGGTCGATGAGTATGGTTCGACACTTGGTCTGGTGTCGTTGGAGGATATTTTGGAGGAGATCGTGGGTGAAATTTCGGATGAGATGGATAACGTCGAGACCTTCTACACGAAGTTGCCCGATGGGTCGTATCTATTTGATGGCAAGACACATATCGGCGATTTTGAGCGTGTGATGGCAATGCCCGAGGATGCCCTTTCGGAGGTCAAGGGCGAGGCTGAGACGATGGCTGGACTGATGCTCGAAATCAAGCGTGAACTGCTCAAAAAGGGCGATTCGGTAACGACCCACGGTATGCGCCTGACGGTCAAGTCGGTCGATGGTCGTCGTGTGGATAAGATCCGTGTCGAGAAGATCGCATAAATCTACCTAAAATGCTTATAGTTAATCCAATAGAGGTTGTCGTGCGTGAAATTTCGAGCGACGAAAAGACGCTGTTTGAGTCGCTCGCCGATGACGAACGTGTTTACGTGTCGCAGCTTGCAGGCGGTCGCCGCCGCGAGTGGGTGGCGTGGCGAGCCTTGTTGCGCGAGCAGACAAAGCGTTGGTCGCTGAGTGAGAGTGCGTTACGTGTGTCCTATGCCACCTCAGGCGAGCCACTGTTTGAGGGCTTGGAGGGGTCAATCTCGGTAAGCCATTCGCGTCGGTTTGTGGCTCTGGCTCGCACGTGGCAGGGGCGTTGCGGTATCGACATCGAACAACTTGATCGCAACTTCGAACGTATTGAGGATAAGTATATTAGCGACGCCGAACGACAATTGCCGACAGCCGCCAATCCGCTGTTTCGTGCGGTGGTGTGGTGCGCCAAGGAGGCGATGTTCAAATGCGTCGGGCGTGCAGGGGTCGATTTTCGACGTGATCTGTTGATCACGCAAGTCGATATCGAGGGCGGTCGGGTGCGAGGCGAGGCCTTCGGAGTGCCACTCGAAGGAGTGGTGCAACTGCTTGATGGAGCGGTGCTTGTGGCGATCACGGATCTCTCGGACGAACAATTTCTAATCAGATAATAGGCGAGCTCATTGCAGGTTCGCCTTTTTTGTTGGTTTTGGCACTCGTTTTGCTCGTTTGAGGGAGCGACGCAATGCCTTGGCGCGCGTCCGATCGAGATCAATAGGTAGCGCAGGCGAATGTGAGGTTGAGCACTCTCTTTTTCCGATACTTTTACTTTTTTCTCTTTCGATTGGCGTTGTGCGTGAGTGCAACGCCAATTTTAGTGAGTTGCTGAGGTGTTGATGAGAGTAAATGATTAAAACTGAGAACTATGAAACATATTCACACGTCATATCTCGGGCTGCAACTTTCGTCGCCCATCGTGGTGGCAAGTTCGCCCTTCACGGCCGACATAGAGGGTGTTCGAGCATCGGCTGAGGCGGGAGCGGGAGCGGTGGTGCTCAAATCGATCTTCGAGGAGCAGATCATAGGTCAGGCCAACCATCTCTCCGAGTTTGGCAGCTCGCCTTTTGGCGATACGGACGACTATCTGCAACGCTATGTGGGTGAGGATTATCGGGGACGTTTTTTGCGATTGCTGACCGAGGCGAAGTCGCAAACTTCGATACCGATCATCGCAAGTATCAACTGCATCGGGGCGGGTGCGCGTTGGGTCGATTATGCCAAGGAGTTGGTTGCGGCTGGGGCTGATGCGTTGGAAATCAATCTCTTCACCCTCGCTGTCGATCGACACGTTCGCTCCGAGCAGATCGAAGAGGAGTATCAATATGTGGTGCGGAGGATCTGCTCGGCTGTGAAGATCCCCGTGTCGGTTAAGTTACCGCTACGACTGACCGCCCCCATCAATGTGGTCGATCGAATGTGGAGTGTCGGAGCACGAGGCGTGGTGCTCTACAACCGCCCGTTCGAGCCTGATGTCGATCTCGATGCTCTCAATTTCAAACCTTCCAGCCCATTCAGCGAGGTGGTCGAGTTGCGCAACTCGTTGCGATGGATTGCGCTCTGCACACGTGTGGTGCCGCAGGTTGATGTGGCGATCTCGACAGGTGTGCATAGTGGCGTGGAGGCGATCAAGGCGTTGCTCTGCGGTGCGCGGGCAGTGCAGCTCTGTACAGCGATCCAAAAAGGTGGTTATGAGTCGATTGACGAGATCAATCAGGCGATCAATATGTGGGGGCGTGAGCACGGATTCCGAACGATTGAGGAGTTCCGTGGGCGTGTCGCCGAGCCTGCCGACAGCGAAGACGACCTCCTGCTTCGAACCCAATATATGCGCTACTTCCCGAAAGGTTAGGTTGGATAATTCACACAAAAAACCGCACCCCAACGTCGGGGTGCGGTCTAATTTTGAGTTGCAATAGTACGTTAGTCCTTCATTCGGATCCACTGCCACAGCTCCTTGTACGATGGCTTGCGACCGTGCATAAAGATACCGATGCGGTAGATCTTTGCAGCGATCCACACCATAAAGATAAAGCTTGCGGCCAAGATCGTCAGCGACAGCAACAGCTCCCACATTGGCACATCGAACGGCAGACGTGCCATCATCACGATGGGCGAGGTGAAGGGGATCATACTGCACCATACCGACAGCGGTGCGTGGGGTTCCTTCATTGCGAACATCATCACAATCAGACCGATGATGATCGGCATCGTGATCGGAGTCTGGAACTGCTGCGAGTCCTGAATATTATCGACCGCACTACCCACGGCTGCAAACATCGCAGCATAGAGCAGATAGCCACCCACGAAGTAGAGCAGGAAGCTACCGAAGAACTTAGCCAAGAATGAGATGTCGGTAGCATTAGCCAGCGCGGCTGCCAGTTCGGGATCGACACCCGCACCCTCCATTGCAGCCATATCGGCTGTACCTGCCGAGATGGCAGCAGCGCTCTCGGCCAGTTCGGCGGGCACCATAAACTGCATCACCAGTGTGCCACCGACGAAGATGATCACCATCCAAATCACAAACTGCAACACCGCAACCGAGGCGATACCCAAGATCTTGCCCATCATCAACTGATAGGGGCGTACGGTCGAGACCATCACTTCGAGCACCTTGCTGCTCTTCTCCTCGATGACGCCCTGCATCACCATCGAGCCATAGATGATCACGAACATATACATTATGAAACCGAAGATGTAGGCCAAGCCGAATGCCAGCACACTCGAACTCTCCTTATCCTCTTCGTCCTCCTCGCCCAGCTTGTAGCTGCGCAGTACCACGTCGGCCTCGACCTCCTCCATAATCTGAGGCAGATTCTCGATGTCGTACGACTTCAAGCGGTGTTGCTCGATGATATCTTCGATATCGCCCGCAATCGCACTTTCGACCTCCATCGTCGAGGTTGAATAGGTGTAGAGAGCTACGTTCGAGGGGTTGTCGATGATGTCCTCGCCGATCACGATAAAGCCATACATCTGCTCGTCGCTCTCTGCACGCAACTCCTCAGGAGTGCTGTCGGTTGCCTCGTAGGTGATCCACTCGGTTGAGGTGAGCGACGGAGCGATCACTCCACTGCGATCGACCACCGCAATACGCTTGGCCTCACCCACGTTGGTTGCCATAATAAACGATGTGCCGACCATAATGCCCACCATCAGCAGCGGGGTGAGAATGGTCGAAATGATGAAGCTCTTCTTCATCACGCGCTCGCGAAATTCGCGGCCTATAATAATGCCAATTGCCGACATAACTACTTCTCCTCTACGGTTTTAAGCTGGCCTGCTACGGCCTTGATGAATATATCGTTCATACTCGGAATGATCTCGCGGAACGAACGCAACTCGACGCTCTGGTTGATTCTTGAAATCACATCACGCACATCGGCATCGTTCTCGACGTGGATCTTCACTTGGTTGTAAATCCCTTCGGCCGCAGTGCCGTCGTCGAGCAGCGTGCAACGACCATCGAGCGACGAGATCAATGCCTCGCGCTCGCCTCGGAAATCGACCTCGAAGATGTTGTTGCCGTGGCGGTGGCGCACCTCGTCGAGGCGACCGCTCAGAATGTTTTCCGACTTGTTAATCAGTGTGATATGGTCGCAAATCTCCTCGACGCTCGACATATTGTGGGTCGAGAAGATGATGGTTGCTCCCTCATCGCGTAGGCGCATAATCTCCTGCTTCATTAAGTTGGCATTGATCGGATCGAAACCCGAGAAGGGCTCATCGAAGATCAGCAATTCGGGCTTGTGGAGCACCGTCACGATGAACTGTACCTTCTGGGCCATACCCTTGCTCAGATCCTCGACCTTCTTGTTCCACCAATCCTGAATGCCGAAACGAATGAACCACTCTTTGAGTCGGGTGGTAGCCTCACGACGCGACAGACCTTTCAGTCGTGCGAAGTAGATGGCTTGGTCGCTCACCTTCATCTTCTTATATAGACCGCGCTCTTCGGGCATATATCCGATTCGATAGACGTCCTGCTGGGTCATCGGTTTGCCGTTGAGCAACACCGTACCCTCGTCGGCCATAATGATTCGATTGATGATACGAATCAGTGTAGTCTTACCCGCGCCGTTGGGGCCGAGCAGACCATAGACACTCCCGCGAGGAATCGTGAGCGAAACATCGTTCAGTGCCGTATGCTCGGAATAGCGCTTGGTAACGTGTTCAATTCGAAGTAAATCCATAATATACGAAATGGTGTATGGTTTTGTGTTTATTGGGCGCAAAGTTATAAAATATTCCTTGCGAAACAATATAAATTTATCGAAAAACGACAAATATGGACAAATTTCCCAGATTTTTGGAGAGTTGTGGCGTGGGGAGTTGCTCGGTTCTGCAAAATATCGTTATCTTTGTCTTCGCATTGAAACATTAAATTTCGGTTATGATGAAACGTTGCGTTTTGGTTACGGGCGGTGCCGGATATATCGGCTCGCATACGGCCGTCGAACTCATTGAGGCGGGTTACGACGTGGTGCTGGTGGATAATTTGTCGAACTCGGATGAACACTCGGTCGAGGGTGTGCGCCGCATTACGGGCGTGGAGGTACCCTTCGAGAGGGTCGATTGCTGCGATCGTGATGCTTTCGAGCAGGTATTTCGCAAGTATCGCTTCGATGCAGTGATCCATTTTGCTGCCTCGAAGGCTGTGGGCGAATCAGTCGAGAAACCATTGTTGTACTATCGTAACAACATCACTTCGTTTGTCAATGTTTTGGAGTTGATTGGCGAGTATGGTTGCCCCAATATTGTCTTTTCGTCGTCGGCAACGGTCTATGGTGAGGCTGATGTTCAGCCCGTTACGGAGCTTACGCCTCGCAAACCCGCTACCTCGCCCTATGGCAATACCAAGCAGATGTGTGAGGATATTCTGCGCGATGCTGTGGCGGCTGCCGGCGGTGCGATCCACGGCACTGCGTTGCGCTACTTCAATCCGATTGGTGCTCACCCCTCGGCTCTGATTGGCGAGTTGCCGCGCGGTGTGCCCCAGAACCTTGTTCCCTATATCACCCAGACTGCGGCGGGCATCCGCGAGTGTCTGAGTGTCTTTGGCGACGACTACGATACCCCCGACGGATCGTGTATCCGCGACTATATCGATGTGGTCGATCTGGCACGTGCTCACGTGGTGGCTATCGGCCGTATGATCGAGGGTCGCAACAAGAGCGATTTCGAGATCTTCAACGTCGGTACGGGACGTGGAGTGTCGGTGTTGGAGCTGGTGCAGGCCTTCGAGCGTGTCAATGGGCTCAAACTCAACTACCGCATTGCGCCTCGACGAGCGGGCGACGTGGTTGTGAACTGGGCCGATACGACCTTGGCCAACAACGAATTGGGTTGGCGAGCCGAACGTCCGCTCGACGAAACCCTCGCTGCGGCGTGGAGGTGGCAGCAGGAGGTGATGAAACGATAGTGCTTTTTATCTTCGCAATCGCACATCTTTTAAGGAGTTAAGCAAAGGAGATTATCGTGAATCAAAAAAATAAACCGCGCTCCGTGTAGGGGCGCGGTTTATGTTTTTCAGGATCTATACAGAGTGTTACTCGGTCGGGATGTCCTTGTTTACGTTCTTCGAGCCGATCAGGGCGTAGTACAACATATAGGCCAGACCTGCGATAATTACCCAGTAGCTTGCCAGGTAGTTACCCGTTGCATCGACGATACCGTTCTGCAAGAGGGGTAGGATACCACCACCGCAAACCAGCGCCATAAAGATACCCGAAGCCTTCTCGGTGTACTTGCCGAGACCCTCAACTGCGAGGTTGAAGATGCCACCCCACATCACCGAGGTACACAGACCAACCAGCACCAGCAGTACAGCATTGACGGGCACGGTAGCCATTGCAAAGCCCTTAGCACCATCAAATACGGGCATATTAACCATCGTTTCGGGCGAGAGAATCATCGCACCTGCAACCAGCACCAGACCCACGATCGACGCAGTCGAGAGCATAGCCTTAGCCGACACCTTGCTACCTACGGCAGCGCCCAGCAGACGACCGATGAGCATCAGGAACCAATAGGTGCCTGCGACG
>JAZOMS010000172.1:0-6136 GCA_045654145.1 Alistipes sp.
ACTCAGCGAGTTTTAGGCGACATTATCGAGCCTGAATTTACCCGCGACTGCCCGAGTGGCAATGTACTGCGCGTGGTAGCTTTTCGTGCACGCCGCTGGTGGGCAAAGAGGTGGAAACATCGTTTGGTCTACAACGATTCGCTCGTCGGAATATTTTTCAAGCGCATTGTAGGCTACGCGACCAATCCCAAAAGCATTTGGAAATAACGCGCGAGGCTTGTATGTAAATAGCGACCGCCGATCTCAGTGATGAGGTCGGCGGTTTTGGTTTGGGGTGTGATTGGCAATATTTTGATGATAAAAACCAAATTATCAGCATATTATTTGGGAAATTCGATTTAATTTCTTATTATCGCAGACGAACTAAAACTAACATAGCGATGAAAAGAACACATATTTACATTTCAATTGGGGTAACTATGGATATGAAAATGGATATTTTTTGACACAAGAAATGTTCATTAATTACATTGATAATATGGAACATATTTCTTATATGAGTGTATTTGACGCGCCTAAAACGAATCTAGACTACAATACTCAACCTATGATAATCTCAAACATTTATTACCCAAACTAATATATACTTATGAAAAGGTATTTATTGATAATTTTAACTATTCTTTTTTATGCTTGCGAGAACGAGCCCAGCTATCTGAGAGTCGATATCGAAAAGAGTGTAGGCGACGGTTGGTACAAATATGCAGGTACAAAAGGTGTAGAATATACTGATGGCAAGGTCGATGGTATGATCGATGTCGAAGGTGGATCATTGAATATAAGCGGCTACTATCGAGTCGAGAATATGGATCTGGTGGCATATAGCCTCAACAAGTGCCACACGTGTGGTGCGCAGTCGGCTTTCAAACACAGCATACCTTTTGACCTCGACAACAAGCAGATAATGGGCTACGAGATACTCCAATTTAACGAAGATGCGATTGTCTATATCGAGCCGCTACAAATAGCCATTGAGCGTTGCAATAATGACAAAGATTTTTGGCGTGCATACACCGTTTACACACGTAAAACCCCAAGCGATGAGGAGCTACAAGCATTCGAAAGCGCGATAAATTCAAACGAAGAGCGCCTGCAATTTATAGACTTACATTCTCCCTGCAAAGTTAACTAACCTCACAGAGCGAGAGTAACAAACCGCCGACCCCTGCGAAAGAGGTCGGCGGTTTGCATTGGGGGTGTAGGGCAATGATTATTTCGGCTGCTTTTTGTGGTGTTCGAGAGGGTTGCCCTCGACGTCGCAAGCCGAGCAGTTGCCGTGGCAACCAACGTCCTTGCAATCGGCGTCGGCCATATCCTCGCGCGACTCCTGAACGGCACATTTAATGCCGCGCTCCTGCATATGGCGGTTGGTCGAAATCTCAGAATCAATGTTGTGTCCCTTGAAGATCAACGTGAGCGACATTCCCAATACAAAGAGCCCGACAGCTCCAATCGAAATCAATATTACGGTAAGTGCAGATGACATAACTTTGGTCGAATTAAAAATAATAATGTAAAACCTTTGCTCTTTACGATGCAAATATATAAATTTGTAAGCGTAATTTGCAAATTATTCGCTATGAAGATTATTATTGCGGGAGCTGGTGATGTCGGTTGCCATTTGGCGCGTATGCTCAGCGGCGACAACCACGAAATAACTGTGATTGAGAGCGATCGCAAGCTCTTGGGGGATGTTGCGGCGGTGGCCGATCTGCTCACCGTGGAGGGTGATTGCACCTCATTTGCTACCCTCAGAAAGGCTATTGTACGCAAAGCAGACCTATTTATTGCGGTAAATCACGAGGAGGAACGCAACATTATCTCGGCTATTTTGGCTAAACAGATGGGTGCGAAGAAGTCGATTGCACGCATCGACCACAACGAATATCTCGAACCAAACAACAAGGAGATCTTTATCAATCTGGGTATCGATTACCTGTTCTATCCCGAGAAGATTGCAGCGCGTCAGGTGATCAAATTGCTGGGACACACCGCAACGACCGAGTATGTCGATTTCTCGAATGGTAAACTCTCGCTCGTGGTGTTCCGTCTGGATCCCGCCTCGGAGCTGGTGGGGCACACCCTACTCTCGTTCACCGAAAAACAGCAACCACTGAGCTACCGAACCGTAGCCATCACACGCGACGGGCGTACGATCATCCCGCACGGCAACGACACCTATATGGAGGGAGATATGGTCTATATCATCACCAAAGAGGATAGCGTGAAGGAGGTGATGGCATTTTCGGGGCAGAGTAACATCGATATTAACAACCTGATGATCCTGGGCGGTAGCCAGATTGGTCAGCGCATCGCGTTGGAGTTGCAGGATAAGGTGAATATCAAGCTGGTGGAGTATATAGCCGACAAGGCGTACAAGCTGGCCGAGACGCTCGATTCGACGCTCATTATCAACGAAGATGGTCGAAACATCGAGGCAATGATGGAGGAGGGATTGTCGAATATGGATGCCTTTGTGGCCGTTACAGGACGCTCCGAAACAAACATCTTGGCTGCAATGCTCGCCAAGCGTATGGGTGTGAAGAAGGTGATTGCCGAGGTCGAGAACCTGAACTACATCAAGTTGGCCGAGAGTATCGGCATCGACACGATCATCAACAAGAAATTGATCACGGCAAGTAACATATTCCGCTTTACGCTCTCGACCGATGTGCAGGCTATAAAGTGTCTGACCGGTAGCGAGGCCGAGGTACTCGAATTTATCGTAAAGCCCAATTCACCGGCTACGAAGGCAAAGGTGAAGGATCTGGGATTTCCGAACGAGGCGATTATCGGAGGTATCGTGCGTGGCGACAAGGTATTCATTGCGCTGGGCAATACCGAGATTCAGGCATACGACCGCGTAGTGGTGTTCGCTATGCCTAACACGATCACTAAGATCGGCAAATATTTCAATTAAAAATGGCTATGTCATTTAGAGGCAAATTTCTACAATACTTTTTCGAGCCACGTCGTGCCGAGCTGCGTCGCGTATTGGCTGATCCGTTGACTACCCAACGTGAGCAGTTGCAATGGTTGCTCGAACGTGGTAGCGCAACAGATATAGGTCGCCGTTACGATATGCGCTCGATCAAATCGATTGAGCAATTTGAGCAGAGGGTCGATATATTCGACTATGACGCATACAGCCCCTACATCGACCGCGCACGCAAAGGCGAACGCGATGTAGTATGGAATGGCGAGGTGCGTTGGTTTGCACGCTCATCGGGCACGACCGATCGCAGTAAGTATATCCCCGTTACGAAGGATGGACTCCGACGTGCGCACACGCGAGGAACACTGGATGTGGCAGCCATCGTTTCGGCACTCTTTCCCGACACCCGAGCCTATGATGGGAAATTGCTCACTTTGGGCGGCTCGCGTCGCGTGGAGCGCGAGGGCGAACAAGCGCTGACAGGCGATCTGTCGGCAATATTGATCGAGAATACGAAAAATGTCAGCGGTTGGTTCCGAACCCCTTCGCGCGATGTGGCACTGATTGCCGACTTCGACGAGAAGGTAGCAGCCATCTGCCGACAGACTACACGCCAGAATGTAACGAGTTTTGCTGGCGTGCCATCGTGGAATTTGATGTTGATGCGCAAGGTGCTGGAATATACGGGCAAGCAGTCGCTCTGCGAAGTGTGGCCCAACTTGGAGCTATTTGTTCACGGTGGAGTGGGCTTTGCACCGTACGCTGAGCACTTTAAGCACATAATACCCTCGGAACGAATGCGATACTTGAACACCTACAACGCCTCGGAGGGCTTCTTCTCGATAGCCGACGCATCGGAGCAGGAGGATATGCTATTGATGGTCGATTACGGCACCTTCTACGAATTCGACAACGGTCGCGAGATCGTGCCACTCGAAGGCGTGAAGATGGGCGAGGACTATGCGATGATCATCACATCGTGCAACGGTTTGTGGCGCTACCGAATTGGCGACACGGTAACTTTCACCTCAACCAAACCCTATCGAATTCGCATCACAGGGCGAACCAAGCAGTTTATCAATGTCTTTGGTGAGGAGTTGATGGTATCGAATGCCGAGCAGGCATTGAGCTACGCCTGCCGCGAATGTGGTGCCAATGTGGGCGATTATACGGTTGCCCCAATATATATGACCGACCGCGAGAGAGGTCGCCATCAATGGATCATCGAGTTTACCGAGCGTCCTGACGATATGGCACGATTCGAACAGCTGCTCGACGAAGAGTTGCAACGACTCAACTCGGATTACGAGGCTAAGCGACACAGTACGCTGGCTGCACCACAATTTACGGTGGTCGATGAGGGCACATTCCTCGATTGGTTCGTATCGCAGGGCAGAGCTGGAGGGCAAAATAAAGTTCCTCGATTGGCCAATGATCGACAATATATTGAGCAGATCGAAGAGTTTATCAAGACAAGATAAGACGCAAAAATATTTAACCCACAATAAATTATGTACATAGCAATAGCAGGCAATATCGGTAGCGGCAAGACCTCGCTCACGGAGATCTTGACCGAACGCTACAAGGCTACGGCCTACTTCGAAGATTCGAACAATCCCTACATAGGCGATTTCTACGAGGATATGAATCGCTGGTCGTTCAACTTGCAGATCTATTTCCTCGGAGCAAAGATCAATCAGCAGGTGGCTATGCTCGACACCAAGGGCGATATCATTCAGGATCGCACGATCTATGAGGACGCACATATTTTTGCCAGCAACCTGCACCAAATGGGGTTGATGTCGTCGCGCGACTTTGCGACCTATATGAACATCTTCAAGATGGCGACCAATCTCGTCCCGTCGCCCGATCTGCTGATCTATCTGCGTGCAAGTGTGCCGACACTGATCAACCAGATTCGTAAACGTGGTCGCGCCTATGAGATGTCGATCGACGAAGGCTACCTTTCGCGTTTGAATGAGAAATATAACGATTGGGTCGATAACATCTACGAGGGCGAGGTGCTGACCATCGACGTCGATAACACCGATTTCGTGGCTAATCCCGAGGCTATCGAGGCCATCGTTGCCCATATTGATAAAGTGCGCGCTAAATTGGCTGACAAATAAAATTATCGTGAATATGCCCCAACTGCCCGAAAAATTCATCACAACGCTCTCGTCCGAACTCGGAGCTGAGGAGGCAGGTGCATTGTGCGCTGCACTCGACACTCCCCCAACTGTGGCGATTCGTATGCATCCCGACAAACCATCGACAGCTGGTAACGGAGCACGACCGATAGCGTGGAGCGAGGGCGGTTACTATCTCGATGAACGACCGTCGTTCACGACCGATGTGGCATTTCACGCAGGAGCATACTACGTGCAAGAGCCATCGTCGCAATTTGTTGGACATTTGTTGCGCCCGATCATAGAGCGCAATGCCAATGTACGACTGCTTGATCTATGTGCCGCTCCTGGTGGCAAATCGACTCTCTACTCGTCGCTTGTGGGTTGCGATGGGTTGGTCGTAGCCAACGAAATCAACCGCCAGCGTGCAGCAGTTCTGGCCGACAACGTGCGAAAATGGGGCGTAGGCAATGTGGTCGTAACAAACAACGATCCAGCACACTTCGGTGGTTTCGAGCAGTGGTTCGATGTGGTGGCTGTCGATGCACCCTGCTCAGGTGAAGGTATGTTCCGCAAGAGCCCCGCGGCTCGCGACGAATGGAACGACGGATCGGCTGCGATGTGCGCCGATCGACAGCTCAAAATTCTGCAAGATATATGGCCGACACTACGTGCCGAGGGCGCTATCGTTTACAGCACCTGCACGTTCAATCGCACGGAGGACGAAGGACTGCTTGAACGCTTCACCGAGTGGGTTGGTGAGGAGGAGTTGGAAGCGGCCGACGAAGTTGCTATCGGCGAGAATTGGGGCATTGTATGCGGGCGCATAGGCGTGTGGCAGACATTCCGATTTATGCCCCACCGAGCCGAAGGCGAGGGTTTCTTTGCAGCAATCGCTCGTAAGTCATCAAACACACGAGGTAAATCTCGCAACCCAAAGAGTCGCAAGTCAATATACACAGCGATAGATAAACGATCAGTAGCCGAATTGGAGCGCTGGGTAAGAGAGCCTCAAAAGATGAAGTGGGCAGCTATAAACGATACATTCTACGGCTATTACGCCTCACACTCG
>JAZOMS010000173.1:0-2637 GCA_045654145.1 Alistipes sp.
CTTAATGCGGTAGAGCATCACGGCATACAACGCACGGAAACAGAGTTCAACATCGCTCGCCTCGTGTTTCGAGAAGAGTGTGCGCAGGCGTGGCAGTTCGGGCGCGAGGCGAGCAAAGCGTACTCGATACTCCTCGCCAATAGGCAACTGCATCAATTGCAAATGGAGATTTTGCAGATCGGCAATCAAGTGCAACGTATGGTTAAGGTGCCCCTGCTCCTCTTTACCCTCCTCACGCAACAAATTGCACAACTCCATATACCACAAGAAGATAGCCTGCTGCTGTTCGGGCGACGCCTCACGTTTGGCAACGAGTGTCGCCCAGATGGCTTCGGGACTGAATTGCAGAGCACGCAGCAGATCTTCGAGCTGCCACAAGTAGAGTATATATTCGGCGATATTGTCGCGACGACGGCTTTGAGCTATATCCATTTTCGGTAAACTATTTTTGATCGTTCAGCACAAAAGTAGCGAAATTTTCCGAACTACCCTCATCGTTAGGCTCGTTTTTTGGTTATACCGCAAATAAAGACTATCTTTGTAGTAAGATTAATCAAGCCGAAATGAAAACTCTCGCATTCATACACCGCAGTCCGTTCCCTAACGGAGGGGCAGAGAAGGTTACAATCGACCTCACTCAGTGGCTCGTCAAGCAGGGTTGGCGTATCTATATCATCGCCAAGTCGATCGACGACCGTCTGCCCGCGTGGATCAAGAATAGCAATAGTGTTACGATCCTCACCTACAACAAACTGTCGCACAAACAGTTGGCGCGATTCGTTGTCGAGATGAGCCACTTACACAACTTCGATGCCATCGTAGTGCAAGGTCTGTGGTTGCGACGCATCGACATTGTTCACAGCAAGCAGTCGGCACCCATTATTCACTGCAACCACGGAGTGCCCTTGTGGCAATGTATCAAGAAGTTGCACGCCTTGGGCTCACTGCGCCAACGCACCGAGAAATGGCCGATTCTGGGACGAGCCATCGGGTGGCTCAGCTATCGCTTGGGCGACTATTTTCGTCGCTCCACGATCAACACCTACAAAATGATCTATGACAACTGCGACGTGATGACCCAGCTGTGCGATGCCTACACCGAAACAATGGCCAATGTGCTAAACCTGCCCTCGGACAACCACCTGATGACAATGCACAATGCGCAACCACCTGCCCCAATCAACTACTCGACCGACAAACAGCGCGAGGTACTCTATATGGGGCGTCTTTCGCATAGCGATAAGCGCGTCGATCGTCTGCTCGATATATGGCACCGCATCGAGCGTCGCCACCCCGAATGGTGTTTGAAGATTGTTGGCGAGGGTCGTGAGCGCCCCGCTCTCGAAGCTCAGGCCGCACGTTTGGGACTGCAACGAGTTGAATTTTGTGGCGCAACCGCCACACCCTATATTTATTATAATACGGCATCAATTCTCTGTCTGACCTCGACGTTTGAAGGTATGCCACTTGTACTTGGCGAGGCTCAGCAGGCAGGCGTAGTGCCGATTGCATTTGCGTGCGTCGATGGCATTATCGAGATCCTGTCGCCCTCGTGGGAGAATGGCGTGCTTGTCGAACCATTTGATTTAGACGCATTTGCGGCAGCACTCTCGCGTTTGATGAGCGACGATGATTTGCGCCATCAGATGGCTGCCAACTGCCGCGAGAAGGTCAATCACTACTCCATCGAGCACGTTGGTCGTGCGTGGGAGCAATTGCTCGACAGAGTTGTTGGACGATAACCCATCTGCCCGAATCCACCTCGATAAAAAATCGAGCCGTCGGCTGGGTCGATTCTCCGAAAAATTTGTACCTTTGGAGAAAATTAGATTGAACAAATGTCAAAGGCTCAATATCAGCTCACTGCCACTTCGGGATTGATCCTCGAAGGGGGCGGTATGCGTGGTGTGTTCACCTGCGGAGTGCTCGATTGCCTGATGGATCGAGGGGTGCGATTCCCCTATACGATCGGAGTGAGTGCGGGAGCGTGCAACGGTCTTTCGTATATGTCGTGCCAACGAGGTCGTGCTCGTTACAGCAATATCGACCTACTCGATAAGTATCACTATATCAGCCTCGGACATCTGATCCGTAAGGGCAACATTATGGATTTCGACCTCTTGTTTGACGACTTCCCCAACCGCATAATCCCCTACGACTACCCCGCCTACGCAGCTTGTGAGGAGCGTTTCGAGATGGTTGCTACAAACTGCCACACGGGTTGCGCCTGCTACTTCGAGGAGAAACACGACCCCGAGCGCATCATCGACATCGTCAAGGCGTCGAGCAGTCTGCCGTTTGTGTCGCCCGTGAGCTATGTCGATGGTGAGCCGATGCTGGACGGAGGTATTGCCGATTCGATTCCGCTGCTGCGAGCCCGCGCGCTGGGGTTTGATAACAATCTGGTGGTGCTGACCCGCAACCGTGGCTACCGCAAGAGCAACCGAGCAATCCGCCTGCCACTATTCGTCTATAAGCAATACCCTCACCTACGTGAGGCTTTGAGCCGCCGTAACGAGCTCTATAACGAGCAGTTGGCGCTTGTTGAGCAGCTCGAAGAGGAGGGTGCGCTGACCGTACTGCGCCCCGAACGCCCGATCGAAGTTGGTCGTATCGAGCGCGACACCCGCAAACTGA
>JAZOMS010000174.1:0-6251 GCA_045654145.1 Alistipes sp.
CGCGTACCGACTTCGACCTGGGCAACCACCAGAAGTTCTCGGGTCGCAAGATCCAGTACTTCGATCCCGAGACCGGCGAGAGCTACGTACCCTACGTTGTTGAGACCTCGATCGGCGTCGATCGTATGATCTTGCAGGTGCTGTCGGCTGCCTACACCGAGGAGAAACTCGAAGGTGGCGACTCGCGCGTAGTGTTGCGATTCCCCGCTGCGCTGGCACCGGTGAAGGTTGCTGTACTGCCGCTGGTTAAGAAGGATGGTATGCCCGAGGTTGCTCAGAAGATCGTCGATGAGTTGAAGTACGACTTCAACGTAGTTTACGACGAGAAGGATTCGGTGGGCAAGCGCTACCGCCGTCAGGATGCAATCGGTACTCCGTTCTGCGTTACGGTCGATGGTCAGACTTTGGAGGATGGCACGGTTACCGTTCGCCACCGCGACACGATGACTCAGGAGCGCGTTGCGATCGACAAGCTGCACGCAATGGTTGACGAGGAGTGCTCGTTCCGCAAGCTCTTCAAGAAGTTGCAGGAGGCATAAACTCACACGGCGATTATGGAGAAGACCAAACGCATTTTGAATATTGCGATACGCATTGCGGCATTTTTGGCAGTAGCCTATGCCGTTGGTTATCTTATCGGCTTGGCTGTGAGGGCATTTGCATAGTGCGATGGGGCGAATACTCGCAATAGACTACGGTTTGAAGCGCACGGGATTAGCCGTCAGCGACCCTCTGCGAATCATCGCGGGGGCGTTGGATACGGTGGCGACCCACACGCTGATGGAGTACCTGAAACAATATTTGTCGAAGAACGACGTTTCGACCATTGTGGTCGGTCAGCCTAAGCAGTCGAATGGCGCAATGAGCGAGTCGTGGCGCGCGATCGAGCCCTTTGTGGGACGTCTGCGCAAGGAGTTCCCGCAGGTCGAGGTGGTGCTCTACGACGAGCGATTCACCTCGGTGCTGGCTCACCGCACGATGCTCGAAAGCGGTATTGGGCGTATGGCTCGCCGCGATAAGGCGTTGGTCGATCGCATCTCGGCAACGATCATCTTGCAGGACTATATGCAGAGTTTGGAGTTGAGAGGAGTCTAATTTTTTTGAAAAAAAGGTAAAAGGAGGAAAAGATATGATCTATCCTATCGTAATATATGGTGCTCAGGTGCTGCGTGAGCAGTGCAAAGAGGTGTCGGCTGACCATCCCGATTTGAAGAAGTTGATCGAGGATATGTTCGCGACGATGTACGAGGCTGAGGGTGTCGGCTTGGCTGCACCTCAGATCGGCAAGGCTCTGAAACTCTTTGTGGTCGATTGCTCGCCGTGGGCCGAGGACGATCCGCGTTTGGAGGGTTTCCGCAAGGCGTTCATCAATCCTGAGATCTACGAACGCTCTGAGGAGGAGGATCTCTTCAACGAGGGCTGTCTGAGTCTGCCAGGTCTGCACGAGGATGTTTCGCGCCCTGTGGCGATCCGCATACGCTACTTCGATGAGAACTTCGTGGAGCACGATGAGGAGTTCGATGGCTATGCGGCTCGCGTGATCCAGCATGAGTACGACCACTTGGAGGGTAAGGTCTTCACCGATCGTCTGTCGCCCCTGCGTCGCAATCTGTTGCGTGGTAAGTTGCTCGGCTTCGGCAAGGGTAAGTTCCGCGCCCACTACCGCACTCGCCAGAAGTAACTCGGCAAACGCCCAATAAGCGACTAACGCCCCACTCCGCAACAAGGAGTTGGGGCGTTTTTTGTGTCCATCTCGGTCATCAGCTCTCCATTTATAAATATAGGTATCGAAAAAAGTTTTAAAATATTTGTATTTTTCCTGTTCTTTGTATTGCATAATACCATAATTATTTCATATCTTTGCGATGTGGAATTAGAAACAATACCAAGAACAAACGAAAAATAACAACATAAAAAATTAAAACCTACCTCTATGAAACGTATTTTTACACTTCTTCTGGTCATCTTGACACTTGCCGCCTCGTCGGCAATGGCCGCACGCCAAAACAACCACTCGTTGCGCGGTCGCGTGGTGAACGAAACGGGCGAGCCCGTTGAGTTCGCTACCGTCGTCCTCCTCGCCCCCGATTCGACACAGCGCACGGGTATCGCAACTGACTCGAAGGGTCGTTTCTCGCTTTCGACCATCGAGGGCGAGGCGATTTTGACCGTTCAGTATGTCGGCTACACCCCCTACTACCAATCGCTCAACGTTACCTCGGATAGCGACTTGGGCGACATCACGATCACACCCGCCTCGAACTCGGTCGGTGAGGTGGTTGTAACGGCACGTCTGATCACCCGTGAGGCCGACCGCTTTGTGGTCGATGTGGCGAACAACCCCGCCGTGGCAATCGGCAAGGACGGCATTGAGATCCTTGCGACCGCCCCCGGTGTTTGGGTGCAGGGCGACAACATCTCGATCAATGGTGCGCCGGGCACGCGCATTATGGTCAATGAACGTATGTTGAACCTCACGGGCGACGACTTGGCGGCCTACCTCCGCTCGCTCAATGCCGAGGATGTGCAGAAGATCGAGGTGATCCCCGTTTCAGGTGCTGACCACGACGCCAATTCGTCGGGTGGTATCATCAAGATCACGATGCGCAAGCCACGTCGCGACGGCGTAACGGGCTCGGTGCAGGCGCGTGTGATCACGAGCAAATACAACCCCTTCTATGTCGTTCCATCGGCTCGTGTGAGCTACCATCGTGGTCGTGTAACGGTCAATGCCTCGGCTAATTATACCTACGACAACTATATGAACGAGGCGATCGAAAGCACCACGTTCCTCAACTCGTCGAACTCACTGACGGGCTACTCTATGGATAGCATCCGCAACCAACGTGCATACGGCTCACTCGGCGCAATCTATGAGATCAACGACCGCCACAGCATTGGTGCCGAGGGTTACTATCAAGGTTCGACCACACGCAGCCGTACCAATTCGACCTCGACCTTTATCAATGGTGCGACGACCGACAATCAGAGCCTCTACACAAGTCGGGAACAGCGCGGACTGTGGTCGGTTACGGCAAACTACATCGCCAAGTTGGATACGCTCGGCTCGACCTTCAAGCTTATCGGCGATGTCTTCTCGCAGGTGAACGACGACCACGACGACTACCTCAACCTCTCGACTACGGCTGGCACAACGACCGACTCGACCTACCGTAGTATAGTGGGCACCGACTACCGAATCTACTCTCTCTCAGCCGCTTTGGAGAAGAATTTCACACAGAAAACCTCGCTGCGCGTGGGTGCGAAATATACCCGCAACGAGATGAACAACGACCTGCTCTACGAATACTTATCGGGCGGTGCGTGGAACGTCCACGACGGGCAGACTATCGACATCAACTTCACCGAAAACATCGCCGCGGCCTACGCCATCATCAACACCAAGCTGGGCAAGGTGGGCGTCAATGCAGGTCTGCGACTCGAATATACCCACTCGGCACCCCGCACTGAGGGCGAGGGCGACAAATCGACCTACGCCAAGCGCGAGTATGTGAGCCTCTTTCCGCACGCCAACGTCAGTGTGCCTCTGAACAAAAAGCAATCGACCTCGCTCGTGGCGACCTACGCCCGCACCATTGGCCGTCCGTCGTTCTGGCAGCTGTCGCCCTACCGTCAGCAGATGACTGAGTATTCGTACGTTACGGGTAATCCACACCTAAAACCGGTCTATAACAATAACTTCACGATGACCGCCATTTTCGGCTACAAATACACCGTTTCGTTCACCGCCCTGATGCAGGAGAACTACATCGCACAGCTAGCCTTCATCGACCCGACAAACCCCAATATGATGCTCTACCGCCACGACAATATGGACTCGAATTGGAACTTCTGGGTCAATGTCAACCTGCCGTTCCAGATCACCAAGTGGCTGTCGTTCAACACCTCGCTCGGTGGTATGAGTATCAACCAGCGCGTCGCAACCAATGATCCCGTAACCCGCAAATTGGTCGGTCAGGCTCGTGCCCAGCTCGCCGTAACGCTGCCCAAGGGTTTCTACATCGAGAGCGCATTCAGCTGTATGTCGCCCATTATGCAGGGCAACCTCTACACCGAAAATTGGATTACCGACCTTTCGGTGTCGGTCAAGAAGAGCTTTGCGAAGGATCGCTTTACGGTCAATGTCGGCGTCAACAACCTTCTGCAACAGCCCAACGTGATCCTCGCCAAGACAACCGATTTCCTCCGTCGCACGGAGATCAACGACCAGAATCACACCCCGCGTCTGAGCCTCTCGTTGCGCTACAACTTCAAGAGCGGCGTCAAGTTCCGCAACCGCTCGGTCGAGAGCGACGAGGACGGCAGCCGACTCAACTAACTCGCCCCGAAAGATCAATGCCCCGCTCCACAATGAGGAGTTGGGGCGTTTTTTGCTATGAGGAGTGGAGGCGTATCGAAAGATTTTCGTATCTTTGTATGGTTGATAAAAAATGGATAGCTATGAATATTACAAATGATATAAAATATATCGGCGTAGATGACCTCGATTTGGACCTTTTCGAGAGTCAATACATCATCCCCAACGGCATTTCGTACAACTCGTATCTGATTATCGATGAGAAAGTTGCGATAATGGATACGGTCGATGCACGCAAGTACGACGAGTGGCACGAGAAGTTACTCGCAGCACTCGACGGACGTACGCCCGACTACCTCGTTGTTCACCACTTGGAGCCCGATCACGCAGGTGGCGTTGCGGCTCTGCTGACCGAGTTCCCACAAATGAAGATCGTAGCCTCGGCACGCGCCGTGCAGATGATGCCCCAATTCTTCGAAGGGGTCGATTTCACGCAGAGCACCGTGGCAGTCAAGGAGGGTGATACGCTCTCGTTGGGTGCTCATAATCTGCGCTTTATGATGGCGCCAATGGTCCATTGGCCCGAGGTGATGGTTTCGTATGACGAGTGCTCGAAGGTGCTCTTTTCGGCCGACGCATTTGGCAAGTTCGGTGCTTTGTCGCACGACGAGGATTGGGCTTGCGAGGCACGTCGTTACTACTTCAACATCTGCGGAAAGTATGGTGTTCCGGTGCAGGCGTTGCTCAAAAAGGCAGCTGCGCTCGACATCTCGACTATCTGTCCGTTGCACGGTCCGATCCTGAGCGAGAATCTCGGCTACTACATCGGATTGTACGACACGTGGAGCAAGTATGAGCCAGAAACCGAAGGCGTTTTCATCGCCTACGCCTCGATTCACGGGGGCACGGCGGCAGTTGCTCATAAGCTCGCCGAAATACTGCGAGAGAAGGGCGTTGAGAAGGTTTCAGTAGCCGACCTAAGCCGTTGCGATATGGCTGAGGCTGTGGAAGATGCATTCCGAATGAGCAAGCTGGTTGTGGCAGCTGCGTCGTACGATTCGGGAGTTTTCACACCGATGCACGACTTCCTGCACCACCTCCAAATCAAGAACTACCAAAAGCGTCGTGTGGCGATCATCGAAAATGGTTCGTGGGCACCGTCGGCAGGTCGTGTGATGCGTGGTATGTTGGTACAGATGAAGGAGTTGGAGATTGTCGAACCGATGATTACGATCCACTCGCGTATGAAACGCGAGGATCAGCTCGCACTCGAAGTGCTGGCAGATGCACTGATGGCATAAACGACTGAAAACCAAATCGAAAACCCCGCGAAAATGAAGTGGTTATTCTTGGCGATGATGGTCGCATACGTGGGTGGCAACATCTACATCTTTGTGCGAGCGCTGCAACAAATGAGCGAAGTGCCAATATGGGTGCGAGTGCTCTTTGGCGTGCTGTTTTGGGTGGTCGCGCTATCGCTGTTCGTGGCAATGGGCGTGCGCAATTCGGACATACCAGCCACCATCAGCCGCACCCTATTCACCGTCGGATCGATCTGGCTGGTTTTCACGCTCTATATGGTCATTGCGCTCATTATGACCGACTTGGCACATTGGATGTTCCCCACATTTAGGATCGGATTTTGGATCTCGCTGGCTACGGTCAGCGCAGTGCTCGCATACGGATATTGGAACTATCGATACCCGCGTGTGGTCGAGTTGGATCTGACAATCGACCGGCCAATTGAGGGCAGAGAGATGCGAATCGTGGCGGTGAGCGACGTCCATTTGGGCGAGGGTACAGGACGCAAGGCGTTGCGTCGTTACGTCAAGCTGATTAACGCCCAAAAGCCTGATGTATTGCTCATTGCGGGCGATTTGATCGACAATTCGGTGGTGCGTGTTGAGCGCGACTCGATGTGCGAGGAGTTTGC
>JAZOMS010000175.1:0-1020 GCA_045654145.1 Alistipes sp.
GAAGAACGACAAGAAGCCGTAGTCCGAATCGGTCGTATCGTCCCACGACGTTGCACGCGTACCGTTGGTGATGTTGGTCAGTTTGTCGTTGTTCTGACCTGCCGTTGCCACGCTAAACGCCTCGTAGTGGTAGTCAACACCCTCCTGACCCACCATAAAGTTGAACGAGTGCAGGCGCGAGGTCTGCTTCGTGAAGTTATAGTTGATCGTGTTGGTTATGGTGAGCTGCATACCGTCGGTCGATGAGCGCGATGCCGAGCCACTGCCCTGATTGGGAGCATAGCTCGGATAGGAAACCGCAAAACCGGTCGTATGTCCGTAATCGACACCGAATTGCGATCGCAACGTAAGCCCCTCGATCGGGCGAGCCTCGCCATAGACGGTGGTCATCATCTTATACTTCTTGAAGGTTACGGGGTTATTAGCCAGCCACTCCAACGGGTTCTGACCCTGACCCTTCCATGTTCCGTCCGAGATCGAAGCCAGCGAGCCGTCAGCACGATGCGGATCCCAATAGGGCATCATAAAACGGGCTGCCGAGATGGGCGTAACGAGCGTATAAGCACCCTCGTCAGCCTGCTGGATATTCTGGTAGTTGAACATTGCATTTGCACCTACTTTCAGCCACTTAGCCGCGCGACGGTCGAAGTTTACACGACCCGAATAGCGGTCGAACAGCGACCCCGCAGCGGTACCCTCCTGGCTGTAATAGCCACCCGAGAGGTAGTAGCTGGTCTTCTCGTCAGCACCCGACACCGAGAGTTCGTAGCTCTGCAACATAGCTGCCGAGTCGTAGACCTCGTCGAGCCAATTCACATCGGTCTGCGACAGCAGATTGTAGTTCTGACCTGAGGTCATTCCGATCTCCTTCTCATATTGGATTCGCTCGGCGGTGTTCATCAAATCCCAATTGCCACGCGCCACCTGCGAAACGCCAAGCTGCGTGCGGAACTCGATGGTCGGGCGGTCATCAATCTGACCTCGTTTGGTCGTGATCACAATCACACCATTTGCTGCACG
>JAZOMS010000176.1:0-2832 GCA_045654145.1 Alistipes sp.
ACTTGAATGCGTTCATCAAGAAACCAAACTGCTCCTCAGCAGCCTCGGGTGTAAAGCCCAACGTGTCGAAGATCTGAGCCTGCAACTTGGGCGAGTGGATACGGATCGAACCGCCACCAATCTCCGTACCGTTGCAAACGAAGTCGTAAGCATTGGCGCGTACACGACCGGGGTCGCTTACTAGGAACTCCTCATCCTCAGGCTTGGGCGAGGTGAAGGGGTGGTGCATAGCGTAGAAACGCTGAGTCTCATCGTCCCACTCGAACATCGGGAAGTCGACAACCCACAGCGGAGCGAACTTCTTGGGATCGCGCAGACCCAGACGCTCGGCAACCTCCAAACGCAGGGCGCACAGCTGAGTCAGTGCCTTGAACTTCGCACCGCACAGAATCAGCACCAAGTCGCCAGCCTCGGCACCAGCCTTGTCGGCCATAGCCTTAACCTCGTCGGGCGAGTAGAACTTATCCACCGACGACTTCACGCCATCGGCCTCGACGCGAATCCAAACCAGACCCTTAGCACCCACCTGAGGACGCTTAACGAAGTCGGTTAGCGAATCGATCTGCTTGCGAGTGTAAGCTGCGCAACCCTTAGCGGCGAAACCTACGACATATTCAGCATCGTCGAATACCGAGAATCCGTGTCCCTTAGCCAGATCAGTGAGGTCGGCGAACTCCATACCGAAACGCAGGTCGGGCTTATCCGAACCGTAACGCTCCATCGCCTCGATCCAAGGCATACGCTGGAAAGGCTCAGTGAACTCAACATCGAGCACCTCCTTGAACATATACTTTGCCCAACGCTCGAAGATCTCCAAAACGTCCTCCTGCTCAACGAACGACATCTCGCAGTCGATCTGAGTGAACTCGGGCTGACGGTCGGCACGCAGGTCCTCGTCGCGGAAGCAACGTACGATCTGGAAATAGCGGTCGTAACCTGCCACCATCAACAACTGTTTCAAAGTCTGGGGCGACTGAGGCAGAGCGTAGAACTGATTGGGGTTCATACGGCTCGGAACGACAAAGTCGCGCGCGCCCTCGGGGGTCGATTTGATCAGATATGGAGTCTCGATTTCGAGGAACCCCTCCTTGTCGAGGAATGTGCGAACAGCCTGAGCCATACGGTGGCGCAGGATCATAGCGCGTTGCAGGGGCGGACGACGCAGGTCGAGGTAGCGGTAGCGCATACGCAGGTCATCGCCACCGTCCGAGTTCTCCTCGATGGTGAACGGAGGCGTCTGCGCCACGTTGAGAATGGTCAGCTGCTCGGCAGCCACCTCGATATCGCCCGTAGCCATCTTGGGGTTCTTCGACTGGCGCTCGATAACGCGACCCGTTACCTGAATGACATATTCGCGACCGAGCTGAGCCGCAGCCTCGCGAGTTTCGGTAGGCGAGTTCTCCTCGACTACGATCTGAGTGATACCATAGCGGTCGCGCAGGTCGATAAAGGTCATTGCGCCAAGGTTGCGCACCTTCTGCACCCAACCTGCAAGGGTTACTGTTTCATTGACGTTGCAGCTTCTCAGTGAGCCGCAAGTGTGAGTTCTGTACATAATTTAGTATCTGTTTTTGTTTTGCTTCTGTTTTGTGTGCGCTCAGTCTACGACTGATGCAACTGACAAAGTTACAAAATTACTCCCAACCGACAATCATTATTGACCAAAAAATAGCAGTTCGGCCACAAATAATTTTGAATCTTGATTTTTGAATCTCGAATTTGTATACCTTTGTGGCTAATATAAACGCCAAAAAGCAGATTTATGGAACTTAGACCCACACTCATCGACGACGAAAAATTTATGCGTCAGGCAATAAATGAGGCTCGTCTTGCGTTCGATCGAGAGGAGATACCCATCGGTGCGGTGGTCGTGTGTGGCGGACGGGTTATCGGTCGCGGCCACAACCTGACCGAAACGCTCGGCGACGCAACGGCACACGCCGAAATGCAGGCATTGACAGCCGCTGCTACGTCGCTCGGTGGCAAGTATCTGCCCGAATGTACGCTCTACGTTACGGTCGAGCCGTGCGTGATGTGTGCGGGAGCCTCGGCGTGGTGTCAGGTTGGGCGTGTGGTATGGGGTGCCGACGATCCCAAACGAGGGGCGGGTCGCCATACTCCGTCGCTCTTTCATCCCCGTACGAAGATCACTCATGGGGTGTTGGCGTCGGAATGTGAGGCATTGATGACCGATTTTTTTAGAAAACTGCGCCGTTGATTTTGGAATGTATTGAGTTTTTACTACTTTTGTCGAGATAAAGCCCCTTGTATTGGGACGCTGAACCGAAAAATTACGAATTAAAATTATTAATAACAAAAACACAAAACGATGAAAAAAGTATTTTTAGCAGTTGTTGCTTTGTTCGCAATCGGTACCATCTCGGCTCAGACTGCTGAGGATGTAACCGCAAAGTTCAATGAGGCAGCGAGCCTGATGAACGCTAAGGACTACGTTGGCGCTGTTGCTGCGTTGAACGAGGTTGTTTCAATGAGTGCTGATGTTGAGGGCACTGAGGCTACCGCTGAGCAGGCTCAGACCTACATCCCCACTTGCTACTTCCAGGCTGGTTTGAAGCAGGCGCAGACTCAGCAGTTGGATGAGGCTCTGGTTAATTTCCAGAATGCAGCCGAGACCGCTGAGCTCTATTCGAATCCCAAAGTGATGCGTAACGCTAAGACGATGATCGCTCGCGTCTATACGATGAAGGGTGGTTCGGCATTCAACAACGGCGATTATGCTGCTGCCGCTGAGGTGTTCGCTAAGGGTTTCGAGGCTGACCCCAACAATACCAAGTTGGGTCTGAATCTCGCAAAGAGCTACTACGAGTTGGG
>JAZOMS010000177.1:0-2123 GCA_045654145.1 Alistipes sp.
TGAATGAAGTTGCGAACGGCTGACAAGATTGTTATGCGTTGAACTCAGTGCTGCAAGAATCTTATCAACCTCCAATTCGTTGCGTGCCATCACGATATAGACATTCCTACACTCGTTCTTGAATAGACTCGATGGCATTTCGCCACCCACATAATTGTGTGTACGATAGCTCTTACCCAACAGAGCACTCTTTATTTCGCTCTCCAATTCAGTGTCGTTCGATTGCCCATATACCAATACTATATTATCCTCGTCGGTAAACATCGTCTTCATCTTTTCGACTTTGTGGTCCTCGGCAGGAGCCATTCCAAAGAGAACAGAGGCGTGCAACGAATCAATTGTCGCCAAAGGTGAAACCACCGCTACCCTATTCTCGATAGCATACGGCAATACGGCTTTCAACTCGTTGTCATAAACAGGTCCAATGATCAGATCTGTGCCAGTAAAATCTTCGTTATTGACAATCTGATCGACTGCCAGCTCCGAGCGAGCTGAATTGTAGAGATCGATCGAGAACGATAATCCCTCAGCCCTCAAATCCTCCATTCCAAGCAGGAAACCCTGATAGAACTCCAAGTAGCTTGCATTAGACGAACCATCCACTCGTAGAGGTAACATCAGCGCAATATTGGCACGATTCATCTCATCGCTTGTGGTGATCTCAATATTCTCAAATACAGTAGGCTGCTCCATCTCAGTTGGAGTCTGCAATGGAGAGTCAGTCTGCTCTGCCGACGGTGCTTGTTGCTGTTCGGCAACGCCTACACGGATCATCGTTCCCGCTTTGAGTCCATCGGTCAGCGAGTTCCATTCGATCAGCTCCTCTTGCGAGATACCATACAGCTTACTGAGCGAATAGAGAGTTTCGCCGTGTGCTACCAAATGGTAGACGTAGTCGGTCGATACGCTATTCAAAGCCTCCTTGTACTCATTGAGTTGCTCCATTGTTTGACGCTCATTGCCGTCGCCCTTCTGATCCTTGCGGATCAATACCTTTTGGCCAATTGCTAAATGAGTCGGATCGAGCGAAAGATTATCTTCGAGCAGTGTAGCTACGGGTACAGCATACATACGCGAAATCGAATAGACTGTTTCGCCCTGCTTCACCTCGTGCTCATCAAACAGACGATTCAGTTTACGTTGCGACATCTTTGGCGTGCTGACTCCCACAGCGGGGATTTTCAATACCTGTCCAGCCTTCAAGCCGCCAGCAACGAGCGGATTGTAATGCACAATGGCTGCTGTTGAAACATCGTAAGCCTTCGCCAGTGAGTAGAGCGTCTGCCCCGCCTCGACGGTATGCACATAGTAGCTATCTCCCTCGATTCGCACAATGCTCTCAGAGCGTTGTACCTCGGGTGATTGGGCCACAACGTCGATGGCAACCGTCAATGTAGCTAACGCCAATGTGGTAATCAGTAGTTTCTTCATCAAAATCTTCTCTAAAAACTATTTCTTGTCGCGCAGACGAATCTCGGTGATCACCTTCTTAGTATACAACGGGAAATCGCCATTCATCATCCAGCTATAATAGCTTGGCTCCTCGCGGAACACATCCGCTACTGAACGACCCTTATACTTGCCGAATCCGAATACCTCCTCGCCCTTCTCGTTGTAGAGTATGCGACCAGCATAGTCTGCTGACTGCCCACGAGCCGAAAAATCGGCCAAATAGGCTACGTCATTTTGCAGATCGGGATAACGATCAAGTTGCGCCATTAGAACCTCGTAGGTAGCCAACGTGTCAGCCTCTGCCGAGTGTGCATTATCAAGCTCCTTATCGCAATAGAACTTATAAGCGGCTGTCAGCGTGCGCTGTTCCATTTTATGAAAGATGTTCTGTACATCAATAAACTTACGGTTCTTGAAATCGACATTGACACCTACACGCAGGAACTCCTCGATCAGCACTGGCACATCGAACTTATTTGAGTTGAATCCACCGAAATCGCACCCTTCGAGGTAGGCCGCCAACGATTTGGCAATTGCACGAAATGGTGGTTCGTTAGCTACATCCTCGTCTGTGATTCCGTGAACGGCTGTTGCCTCCTCGGGAATGTGCATCTCGGGGTTCAAACGGCGAGTCTTGACCTCCTTGTGGCCGTCGGGAAAGACCTTAACGG
>JAZOMS010000178.1:0-10281 GCA_045654145.1 Alistipes sp.
GCTGCTACTTTCGCTGACGGCTACGGCGCAAAATGTTGTTTTAACCTCTGATCGTCAAGAGGATAAGAGTGTTATCATTCGGGTCGATAAGCAGGGGTATGGTCGCTATACTCTTGCCATCAAGTTTAAAGATTTGGATAATTGCGATTTTGTTCCGAATGATAGCTATTTGATTTGCAGTTCGACCGATTTGATCCGCCTGCGTCCGTTGTATCCGAAGGCTCACGTCGGATATAGCTATTCGTACCGATGGTGGAACGGCGATCTGCACACTAAACCCGATACGACCTTTGTCTACCGTTTCCCGTTGAGTGATTTGAAACCTTGCAAGATTACCGAATGCTATGATCTTTATGATATGATGTTTGGTCAGAGTTCCTGCGAGAATTTCACATCGTACTACTTCCCTTGCCAGCGTGGCGATACGGTTTTTGTGGCTCGCAGGGGCGAGGTTGTAGAGGTCCAGCGCGAGCGTGTTGCACCTCAGCAGGGCATTGCCTATACCTCTAATCGCGCCAATGTAATTATCGAGCACGACGATGGTACGCGTGCCGAATACTCTATGGTCGATCCTGATAATCTGTTCGTTACCGAGGGTGAGGTGGTCACTCCCGATCGCCCGCTTGGTTTGGTCGGAACATTCAACAACGATCGTTACGGATTCTATTTTTCGCTCCACTATAAGGTTTGGAAAGTTAAGGGCGAGAAGGTCATTAATCACTATTTCCCGCCACTCTTTCAGACCGATTTGGGTGTCACGCGCCTGCGTCACGTGGTTGAGTATCGCGCGGTGGTCGATGACGAACTTGTTGAACGCGAGATGACCTCGCGCGAAAAGAAACGCCGTCGTAGGCAATAAATTTGCAAGGAGGTCAGTTATATTGTTAAGTTATATTCCTAAAACGTGTGAACAAAATGAAACGAGTAATTCTTCTTTTGGCGGCTGTGCTGCTGGCTGTTGGAGTGCAGGCGCAGGATCCCTCGGAGCAGGCTTTCCCGAGTTTTGTCGAGGTGAGCAGTCGTGCTGATCGCGATGTGGCTCCCAATCAGGTATTTTTGTCGATCACGATCAACGAACGCGAATCGAAGGGTCGAATCACGGTCGAGGAGCAGGAGCGCGATATGGTTGCGGCTCTCAAAGCGTTGGGTATCAAGACCAATCTCTACCTTCGTGTGAGCGATATGTCGAGCAGTCTGCTTAAACGCAATAAGGCCGTAACCACCAAATCCTATCAGTTGAAGCTGAATGAAGTGGCACTTGTGGGCGATGTCTATGCGGCTCTGAATGAGATTGGTATCACCACGATCAATAACGAGAAGGTGATCAATACTAATATGGACTCGATTCAGAATGAGTTGCGCGTTGAGGCGATTCAGAATGCGCGCGCCAATGCCAAGTTGATGGCCGAGACGCTCGATCAGAAGATCGGCAAGGCATTCTATATCTCCACCTACGATGCGTCGATCTCGACTGTTCGCAACGAGATGAGCGATGGGGTTGTTGCCACGTTTGCGATGAAGCGTTTCGATGCTCCCGAGCCGGTCGTTACCGAATTGCGAATGATGAAGGTTTCGGTGAACGTTCGGGTGAAATTTGTGCTCGAATAGGTTGCGAGCCGAGCAAATCAAAACCGCACCTCTATACGTAGGGGTGCGGTTTTCTATTGTCGTTGGGTGAGTTTACCCGATATATGATTTCAGTGCATCGACATACTCGGCAAACGCTTCGCGACCCGTATCGGTCATTCGGCAGATTGTGCAGGGCATTTTGCCTCGAAAACTCTTCTCGACCTCGATGTATCCTGCTCGTTGCAGCTTGTCGATCTGCACACTCAGATTTCCCGCTGTTGCTCCCGTCTGCTTGCGCAGAAAGACAAAATCGGCACTCTCGACCCCAACGAGGATCGACATTACAGCCAATCGTAACTCTGAGTGTAACAGGGGGTTAAGTTGTCTAAGCATTGTTGCGTTGTTTTTTTGCGCGGTGTACGAAGATGTGCCCGGGCACGATCATCATCACCACAAATATAAGTGCAAAGATAAGCATATCTGAGTAGATTACCGCAGGATTGGTCAGCATAAATGCGGCCATTGCTGCGCGTTTCAGCGGAAATATTGCCGAGAGCACGATCGATGCTGCGCCACATATCGTCAGCAGACGTTGGCGACAGATGATACCTGTGATGGCGGTTCCTATGCCCATCGTAAATACGATCAAGAATAGGAACGAACTTGCGTTGTCAAACAGCACCACGTAGGCGATAAGTGTCGAGAGTCCCAACACGCTCCATACGGCACTCACGCTACGGTCGATGTACGATTTGGGGTGTGCTCCGAGTCGATTCTGACGACGGTTGAGTATCACCGTTGCGCAGCCACCGATGACAGGAATCAGCCACCACGCCCAGAGCCACGATTTGTTCCAATCAAACACCCACACGAAGTACTCGAAGAGCGACACGATGGCTGTCGTATAGCCCCAGGCGAGGAAGTAGTGGCTGGTGTTCTGTTCGATTTTCTGCGAGGTTTCGGCAATCATTCGAGAGATGATTTCCAGACTTTTGTGCTCGTCGATCGGCTGTTCGATCGGAGGAGCCGAGATGTTCATTTTGTTCATTGTTAAATGTTTATAAAATTTGTATTAGCGCTTTGAGTTGAGCTGTGCGATCGTGGCCACTTAACCGACAGCGGCTCTTCTCGACTGCAAATATAAAGTAGTTTATAAAATAAACCAAATAATTTGCCGAAAAAATTTACCTCGGTACGATTTTCCGCTAACTCGCCCTCAAACTTACTGAGCGCCCTTGTTTGCTGGCGAGGTAATATGGAGAGTCTAAGAGCCTTGTGGTTGTTGAGTCAAGAATGAGCCTTCGCTGTCGGCTAAGAGGATAAAAGTAAATAATCTTGAATCGTGCCTTTTGAATTTTGAATAAAAAACAGTACCTTTGATTTGGCTAATAGCGCGAATTGAGTGCGCGAATGCTTTGCGGTGGGGCAAGGTACAATTCCGAGTGCTCGCTGTGTAATGACTAACAACCTGAAACCGACCGAGTTATGAGATCTGAATTAACCTTCCAATTCGATCGCTATGCCTCGTTGGCTGAGTTGCCCGAGGACGAACAGCGACTTGTCGAGCAGGCCGAGTTGGCTTGTGCGACGGCACACGCACCCTATTCGAACTTTCACGTTGGGGCGGCAGCGCTGCTCGAAAGCGGGCGAATGGTGATTGGTAGCAATCAGGAGAGCGAGGTCTATCCTGCGGGTATTTGCGCCGAGCGTAACCTGCTCTTTCATCATCAGGCCCTCTCGCCCGACGACCGAATCGTGAAGTTGGCAATTGCGTCGGAACCCTCGCAGCGCGAGTGCTACCCGTGTGGTATTTGCCGTCAGGTGTTGGTCGATGTCGAGAAGCGTCAGGGACGTCCGATACGTGTCATTATGAGTGGTGCGGGAACGGCTACGGCGGTCGATTCGACTAAGGATTTGTTACCCTTTACATTTGAATTATAACAAGTTATGTTTGCAGTAGAAGATATTATTTACGAGGACAACCACCTGCTGGTGGTCAATAAACATTGTGGCGATCTGGTGCAGCCCGACCCCTCGGGCGAAAGTGCGTTGGAGGATCAGATAAAGGCCTTCATCAAGCAGCGCGACCGTAAACCGGGCGATGTATTTTTGGGTGTTGTACACCGTATCGACCGTCCTGTGAGTGGCGCGGTTCTGTTTGCCAAGACGAGCAAGGCGTTGGTGCGCCTGAACGAGATGATCCGCCGCGGCGAGGTGCGCAAAACCTATTGGGCAATCACCGAAAAGATGCCCGTTCCTGAGGAGGGCGAGCTGGTGCATTACATCAGTCGCGATGGCAAGAACAATCGCTCGCACGCCTATAATTCGCC
This sequence comes from Alistipes sp., assembly GCA_045654145.1. Classification (GTDB taxonomy): domain Bacteria; phylum Bacteroidota; class Bacteroidia; order Bacteroidales; family Rikenellaceae; genus Alistipes. The sequence continues at coordinate 3,900 of JAZOMS010000178.1, forward strand.
CCGTGGCGACGCCAAGCAAGCGCGCTTGAAGTATCGTGCGCTGGCGGGTAGTACCAACTACCATCTCATTGAGGTTGATCTGCTTACGGGACGCCATCACCAGATCCGCACTCAGCTTTCGAAGATCGGTTGCCCGATCCGTGGCGACTTGAAGTATGGTGCTCCGCGCTCGAATCGAGATGGAGGTATCTCGCTCCATTCGCGCGTGATTGAGTTGATCCATCCCGTGCGCAAGGAGCCGTTGCGCGTTGTCGCCGCTGTGCCCTACAACGACAATCTGTGGAGCTTTTTCGAGCAGGAGTGCGGAGTGAGGTAGCGTCAGCAAGCGTTTTTTAGCATCGAAGTTGAGGAACGTCCGCAAAAAAGTAGCGAAATCCATTTCGGATTTCGCTACTTTTTTGTTTGGTGTAAGACGCTTATAGTGTGAAGTTCATTCGCCAAACGTTGTAGTTGCCCTGCTTCGAGCCGCGCTGCGAGAGGAAGTAGATATACTTGCCATCGGGCGAGAAACAAGCCGAGTTCACGCCTGCGCGGAACGTGCGCTGAACCGCTGCGCCAGCTAAACCTGTGCTCTTAACGTAGATATTACGGGTCTTGTTCTTGTAGTCGATGTAGATGATCTTTTCACCATCAGGTGAAACATCGAGCATACGACCTGTGTACCAACCCGACAAACTGAATGCGGGGCTACTTACGTCGCTGCCGTCGCGGGTGATCTGAACGAAACTGATACCGCCCTCTTCGGGAACATTGATCATCGTCCACTTGAATTTTTTGCTTGCGGCACACGAAGTCATTGCAATAATCAGCACGGCAAAGATGAGTTTTTTCATAATGATAATTTGATTTTTTTGAGTTAGATTATTGCGACAAATATATATGTATATATATATAAATTTCCAAATAATTGACCCATTATTTTGCTTTCAATGCTCTATGTTGCTATAAATAAAATTGATGGATAAATAAAATTAGGTAAAACGGTCGATGATTCGCGAAAAAAGTTTATTTTTGCAAGATGTATTGAACACAATCGAAAGAAAACAACAAAAATATACAACAAGTTATGGAATACGATTTTAGAGCCATCGAAGCCAAATGGCAAAAGGAGTGGCGCGAACGTGGTACCTACAAGGTAGAGGTTGACCACTCGCGTCCCAAATTCTATGTCCTCGATATGTTCCCCTATCCGTCGGGCGCAGGTCTGCACGTAGGCCACCCGCTGGGATATATCGCCTCGGATATCTACTCGCGCTACAAGCGTCTGTGCGGTTTCAATGTTCTGCATCCGATGGGCTATGATGCCTTCGGTCTGCCTGCTGAGCAGTATGCGATCCAGACGGGTCAGCACCCTGCCGTAACCACCACGCAGAATATCAACCGCTATCGCGAGCAGTTGGATAAGATCGGTTTCTCGTTCGATTGGAGCCGTGAGGTGCGCACCTGCGATCCCGAGTACTACAAGTGGACGCAGTGGGCATTCGTGCAGATGTTCTCGCACTACTACGACAATGTTGAGAAGTGCGCCCGTCCCATCGAGGAGCTGATTGCCAAGTTCGTAGCAAATGGTACCGAGGGTGTCGATGCGGCTTGCACTCAGGAGATGAACTTCACGGCTGAGGAGTGGGCAGCGATGAACGAGAAGGAGCGCGAGCAGGTGTTGCAGAACTACCGTTTGGCATTCCGTGCCGATACGATGGTCAATTGGTGTCCGGCGTTGGGTACGGTGCTGGCCAACGACGAGGTTAAGGATGGTCTGTCGGAGCGCGGTGGCCACCCCGTTGAGCAGAAGCGTATGAAGCAGTGGCTGTTGCGTGTTACAGCCTACGCTCAGCGAATGTTGGACGGTCTGGATAAGTTGGAGTGGAGTGATTCGCTCAAAGAGATCCAGCGCAATTGGATCGGTCGCAGCACGGGTGCGCAGATGTTCTTCGCGGTGAAGGGTATGGAGGAGAAGTTGGAGATCTTCACCACACGTCCCGATACAGTTTTTGGTGTAACGTTTATGGTCATTGCACCTGAGCACCAGTGGATCGACCGTCTGACTACCGACGAGAATCGTGCGGCTGTCGAGGAGTATATAGCTCAGACCAAGAAGCGCTCGGAGCGTGAGCGTATCGCTGAGACCAAGCGTGTGAGTGGTGTTGCAACGGGTTCGTATGCCATCAATCCCTTCACGGGTAAGGAGATTCCGATCTATGTTTCGGACTATGTGCTGGCGGGTTACGGTACGGGTGCGATTATGGCGGTGCCGGCGCACGACTCGCGCGACTACGCTTTTGCTCGCCACTTTGGGTTGGATATCATCCCTGTGGTTGAGGGTGGCGATATCAGCAAGGAGAGCTACGACGCTAAGGCGGGTGCGATGATCAACTCGGACTTCATCACGGGTATGGATGTGAAGGAGGCTATCGAGGTGATGTTCGACGAGGTTGAGAAGCGTGGTATCGGTCGCAAGCGTGTGAACTATCGTCTGCGTGATGCGATCTTCTCGCGTCAGCGCTATTGGGGTGAGCCATTCCCCGTTTACTATAAAGAGGACGTAGCCTATACGTTGCCCATCGAGCAGTTGCCTTTGGAGCTGCCCGCTGTTAAGGATTTCGGCCCCACGGAGCAGGGTGAGCCACCTTTGGCACGTGTCGAGGGTTGGTGCACCGAGGTAGGTGAGCCGTTCGAACTCTCGACGATGCCCGGTTTCGCAGGTTCGAGTGCCTACTATCTGCGCTATATGGATCCTCACAATTCTGAGGCGTTGGTTAGCCGCGAGGCTGACGAGTATTGGCGCAATGTCGATCTCTATGTGGGTGGCATTGAGCACGCTACGGGACACTTGATGTACTCGCGTTTCTGGAATATGTTCCTCTACGATTTGGGTTATGTGTGCGAGGACGAGCCCTTCAAAAAGTTGGTCAATCAGGGTATGATTCAGGGTCGTTCGAACTTCGTCTATCGTGTGGTTGGAACTAATAAGTTTGTCTCGCTCGGTCTGCGCGATCAGTACCAGACACAGGAGATCCACGTCGATGTCAATATCGTGCGCAACGATGTGCTCGATCAGGAGGCATTCCGCAAGTGGCGTCCCGAGTTTGCCGATGCCGAGTTCATCTTGGAGGATGGCAAGTATATTTGCGGCTGGGCGATCGAGAAGATGTCGAAGTCGATGTTCAATGTGGTGAATCCCGACTATATCGTTGAGGCTTACGGTGCCGATACGTTGCGTATGTACGAGATGTTCCTCGGTCCGTTGGAGCAGTCGAAGCCGTGGGATACCAACGGTATCGACGGTGTGCATAAGTTCCTGCGCCGTCTGTGGGGTCTGTTCTACGACCGCTTTGGCGAGTTCAAACTCACCAACGAGAAGGCTACTCCGGCCGAGTTGAAGACCTTGCATAAGACAATCAAGAAGGTGCGCGAGGATATCGAGAACTTCTCGTTCAATACCTCGGTGGCGGCCTTTATGATCTGCCTCAATGAGCTGGGCGACTGCCCCAAGCGTGAGATTGTCGAGCCGCTGGTTGTGCTGATCGCGCCGTTTGCTCCCCATATTGCCGAGGAGTTGTGGTCGGTGTTGGGGCATCAGACGTCGGTTTGCGATGCGAAGTACCCGGAGGTTTGTGCTGAGTATCTGGTTGAGAGTAGCCACGAGTATCCCGTGTCGATCAACGGCAAGATGCGTTTCAAGAAGGAGTTGCCGCTCGATATGTCGAACGAAGAGATCACGGCTGCGGTGCTGGCCGATCCTGCGGCTGATAAGTGGGTCGAGGGGCGCACACCGAAGAAGGTGATCGTGGTCAAGGGTAAGATCATTAACATTGTAATCTAAAACATCGAAAATATGAACTACAACCAACTTTTCGAGCAGATTTGCGCCAAGCAGAGTTTCTTGTGCGTAGGTCTTGATACGGACGTTCGTAAACTGCCCGAGGCTGTGCGAGGTGAGGAGGATCCTATCTTTGCCTTCAATCGCGCAATTATCGACGCTACGGCTGCCTATACGGTTAGCTACAAGCCCAATCTTGCATTCTACGAGGAGCACGGCGCAGCAGGTATGGAGAGCTTCGAGCGCACGTGCCGCTATATCCGCGAGAACTATCCTGAGATCTTCATCATTGCTGATGCCAAGCGTGGCGATATCGGCAATACGTCGGCAATGTACGCTCGTGCATTCTTCGAGCAGGGGCTAGTCGATGCCGTAACGCTGTCGCCCTATATGGGACTCGATACGGTGGCTCCGTTCCTGGCTTACGAGGATAAGTGGTCGGTGATTCTAGCTCTGACGTCGAATCCTTCGGCTGCTGATTTCGAAATGCTAACGTTGGCTGATGGTCGCAAACTCTATGAGCAGGTGCTGCTGACTGCATCGCAGTGGGGTTCAAAGGGGAACACGATGTTCGTAGTCGGAGCAACGCAGGCTAAAATGCTCAGCGGTATCCGACAGTTGGTGCCTGATCACTTCCTGCTTGTGCCTGGTGTGGGTGCTCAGGGAGGCTCGCTGAGCGAGGTTGCCGAGTGTGGTATGAACTCGCATTGTGGTCTGCTGGTCAACTCTTCGCGCGGTATTATCTACGCCTCGAAGGAGGCCGATTTTGCCGAGGTAGCGGGTCAGAAAGCGGCCGAAATGCAGGTCGAAATGGCCGAGCTGTTGAAGAGGTATCTCTAATTCGACAAAGCGAATATCGCAGTGAATAAACACGCCGCCTTGCCTTGATTTAGGGCGGGCGGCGTAAATTTTATACGATTGATTATGAGAAAGTTTTACATGCTAATGGTGGTGGGTTGTGCCCTTATGGCGGGTTGTGTAGCACCTCGAATTTCAAACCGCACGACGCCACTTTCGATCCCTCGTGGAACGGTCGTTGTTGATGGTTTGGCGGATGATTGGAGCGGTGAGCGCCAGCTCTCGACCCTTACGAGTGCGCACGATCACACGACGCCCGACGGAACGCGTGTTGCGCTCTGTTATGACAATACAAAATTGTATTTTTTGTTCGAGGTTACAGATCCCAATATCGTAACTGGAAAGGTCGAAACGGAGCGTGATCTTTTCGACCACGATCGTGTCGAAATTTTCTTTTCGGCCGATCGCAAAATGGGCTTCTATTGTGGTGCTGAGATTGGCGAGTCAGGTGTTTTGGACCACGGTCGATATGCCAATGGTAAGAGTAGTATGAATTGGGATTTCAAGACGTTACACTACAAAGTTTCACGCACCAAAGAGGGTTATGTTACCGAGGGATCGTTCGATTTGGCTGAGCTGCGAGAGCTCGAGCTGATCGGTCGAAATGGCCGAATCTATATTGGCATTTTCCGAGGCGATAACCCCGCTGACGGCTCGAAATATCGCTGGAATTCGTGGGTGGTTGCCAAGGATCTTCCCCGTCCAAATTTTCACCACCCCTCGTCGCAGGGAGTCGCTTATTTGAAGTAATTCAAGATTCAAAATTCAGGATTCAAAATTATGCCACGCTTTCGAGCGTGGCTTTTTTTGATTTACGATTTTTCATTGCTACAAATGAATTGCGCGCGGTGGGGCGATGCATAAGTGCGAAATCGAAGATTTCGTCATACGCGGCGGCACCCGCGACTTTTAGTCGCGCCGCCCCCTGCCGCCGCGTATGCTCAAAGAGTACCCAAACAAACAATCTCTAATCTTGAATTTTGAATCGAATTTGCCCTCTCTCGCGTACGCGTAATACACGGACGCTAACGTGCATTAAAACAAAAGTATAGCCCCTGCGTCAGCTCGTTCGTCGCGTCCAATCAGCAAATCGAATATAATGCGCAGTAATTCAGTGCGTTAGGGTTGTTAGTCCTAAAATATGATAAGCGAAATTTATTTCATTGAGTTTTCGATAAGAAAATACAATCGCGGAATCGCCTCAAAAGCGCTAAAACGCTGAAAAATCGGCTCAAAAAAGGTGAAAAAAGTTGGGCAAAATTGGTGGAAATAAAAAAAATGCGTACCTTTGCAGTCCCATTTTGAGATGGGAATGACGAAATATTAACAAAAATAAAGGACAAAACAGTAAGAAAATGCCTACTATTCAACAGTTAGTAAGAAATGGCAGAACGCACGTTGACTTCAAGAGTAAGTCGCCTGCGCTCGATGCGTGTCCTCAGCGCCGTGGTGTTTGTACCCGTGTGTACACCACCACCCCTAAGAAGCCTAACTCGGCTATGCGTAAGGTGGCACGTGTGAAATTGACTAATGGTAAAGAGGTGAATGCCTACATTCCGGGCGAGGGACACAACTTGCAGGAGCACACGATCGTCCTGGTTCGTGGTGGTCGTGTGAAGGACCTTCCGGGTGTACGTTATCACTTGGTTCGTGGTGCTTTGGATTCGGCAGGTGTAGACGGTCGTCTGCAGCGTCGTTCGAAGT
>JAZOMS010000179.1:0-3786 GCA_045654145.1 Alistipes sp.
CGATATTTTGGAGGCCGACGAGGAGCGCGAGCCCACGGGCAAGTATCGACCTGAACGTGTCGAGGGCAACTTCGAGGTTGAGGGCGTCGATTTCACCTACCCCAACGGCACCAAAGCGTTGCACAACATCGATATGCGTATCGAGAGCGGCAAGATCACCGCACTGGTAGGTCTGTCGGGCGCAGGCAAATCGACCGTACTCAATTTGCTGGTGAAGTTCTACGAGCCCGATTGCGGTTCGATCAAATTGGACGGTGTAGACCTGCGCGATTACGATACCAACTTCCTGCGCGACAACATCGGTATGGTGCTGCAAAAGAACCACATCTTCGACGGGTCGATCGAGGAGAATATCCGCTACGGACGCCCCAACGCCACACGTGAGCAGGTCGAGGAGGCAGCCCGCAAAGCGTATATCTACGACCAAATTATGAAGTTGCCCAATGGGTTCGACTCGAAGGCTCAACTGCTCTCGGGCGGTCAGCAACAACGTATCGCCATCGCGCGTATGTTCTTGAAGAATCCGCCAATCATCTTCCTCGACGAGCCGACCGCCTCGCTCGATGCCATCGCCACCGAGCAGATCAAGGCAAGTATCGACGCCATCAAGCGCGACCGCACGGTGATCATCATCTCGCACAGCATTTCGCAAATCATTGATAGCGATGTGATCTATGCGATGAAGGAGGGACGTGTCGAGCAGTCGGGCGACCCCGATTCACTCTACCGTGAGGGCGGTGTCTATAAGGATATTGTCGATGCGTCGGCTCGCAGTCTGAATATCGACAAACTGGCTCAAACGCTCGACTCGGACGGCGACGGAGTGATGTTCGACTAAAAATTTTCCGAAAAGCGAATAAAACCGAGTGCGCGAATGTCAAAGTTCGCGCACTTTTCGTTACCTTTGCGCCCGAAAACTGAGGAACAATGGAACAACAAGAATATTACAACGAATACGAGGAGCGTTTGCAGATCGAATTGCTCAAATTGTGCACCTCGCACGGTATGTTGGAGGGGACGTTGCTCGCCTCGGATGACATCGACGAGCGCTGGAACGACTACGCCTCGCACTATATGGCCGACTCGGTGAGCCAGATCAACACCTTCCCCGCAGCCGCAATTGCGTGGGCAGGCTACGTGGGTATGGCCGTTGCACACCGCTGGGACGAGGATTGGGAGCATTACGCCACCGAGGAGTATGAGGCTCTGCACGGCGAGCGCGGTTTCGACGATATGGACGAGCACATAGTGCAACACATCTTGGGTTTGGAGCTCGACTCAGCAGAGGCTACTAAGATCGAGGATACGATGCGCAGTTGCGCACATTTGGCGATGACACTCATTCGTCGCGAACAGGTCGAGGGACAGAGCACCAAAGCCTTCTACGTCTTTGCACGAACAGCCAAAGTGTTATACCGAATCGGAGCAGCGTTGGAGTTGCGACGATTGGGTTATCGTTTCGAAAAGGTCGATATGGGAAACCAGCCGCTTTACTCGTAATGGAGTAAGCGGCTATTTTTTTGCGAAAAAAGGGCGAGCAAAACGGCTCAAACCTCAAAAAAAAATCGTATCTTTGTACGAATAACTATCGTCGTACGTATGCCGACGAGCGCTAATCGAGTGTAGATCATACGATTACGCGAAATTATGCACGGAATAATATTTACAAAACAGATACAGAACAAATGGCAAATCAAACGAATTCCAAGAAGAAAGTTGTAGTGCTGGGTTCAGGCGCACTCAAAATCGGTCAGGCCGGTGAGTTCGACTACTCAGGCTCTCAGGCATTGAAAGCCCTGCGCGAAGAGGGCATTCAGACCGTGCTGATCAACCCCAACATCGCAACGATTCAAACCTCGGAAGGTATTGCCGACAGCGTCTATTTCCTGCCGGTAACACCTCATTTCGTCGAGGAGATCATCAAGAAGGAGCAACCCGATGGCATTCTGCTCGCATTCGGTGGTCAGACCGCACTGAACTGCGGTACGGAACTCTATCAGAATGGCATACTGCAAAAGTATGGCGTTGATGTTCTTGGAACTTCGGTCGAGGCCATTATGGCAACTGAGGACCGCGACCTGTTCGTCAAGAAACTCGACGAGATCGACGTCAAGACCCCCATCTCGCAGGCTGTTGAGACGATGGAAGATGCTATCGCTGCTGCTCGCAAGATCGGTTTCCCGATTATGGTTCGCTCGGCATACGCGCTGGGAGGCTTGGGTAGTGGTATCTGCCGCGACGAGGAGGAGTTCGTTAAGTTGTGCGAGAGTTCGTTCGCTTACTCGAAGCAGATTCTGGTCGAGGAGTCGCTCAAAGGCTGGAAGGAGATCGAGTTCGAGGTTATCCGCGACCGCAACGACCACTGTTTCACCGTTGCAAGTATGGAGAACTTCGACCCGCTGGGTATCCACACCGGTGAGTCGATCGTGGTGGCTCCCACCTGCTCGCTTGACGAGGGCGAGTTGAAGATGTTGCAGGAGCTTTCGGTGAAGATTATCCGCCATATCGGCATCGTCGGCGAGTGCAATGTTCAGTATGCGTTCAACTCGGATACGGACGACTACCGTGTGATTGAGGTTAATGCACGTCTGAGCCGTTCGTCGGCATTGGCATCGAAGGCTACGGGTTATCCTCTGGCATTTGTTGCAGCTAAATTGGCATTGGGCTATACACTCGACCAGATTGGCGAGATGGATACCCCCAACTCGGCATATAAGGCTCCCGAATTGGATTACCTGATCTGCAAGATCCCGCGCTGGGATTTGACCAAGTTTGCGGGTGTATCGCGCCAGATCGGTTCGTCGATGAAGTCGGTTGGTGAGATTATGTCGATCGGTAAGTCGTTCGAGGAGATCATCCAGAAGGGGCTGCGTATGATCGGTCAGGGTATGCACGGTTTCGTGGGCAACGAGAACCAGCACTTTGACGATCTGGACAAGGAGCTGTCGAATCCTACCGACCTGCGTGTGTTTGCCATTGCCGAGGCATTGAAGCAGGGCTACACGATCGAGCGTCTGTTCGAGTTGACCAAGATCTCGCCTTGGTTCCTCGAAAAGTTGAAGAACATCTACGACTACTCGGTAGTACTGAGTGGTTACAACTCGATCGACGAGTTGCCCACAGAGGTACTTTGGGAGGCTAAGCGATTGGGATTCTCGGACTTCCAGATCGCACGTTTCGTCGGCAAGAGCCGCGAGAATATGCACAAGCAGGCTTTGGCAGTACGCGCACTGCGTAAGAAGGCTAACATCCTGCCCACTGTTAAGCGAATCAACACGGTCGCTTCGGAACATCCCGAGCTGACCAACTACCTCTATATGACCTACGACGGCACGGATCACGATATTCCCTTCTTCAAGAACGAGAAGTCGGTGGTTGTGCTGGGCTCGGGAGCCTATCGCATCGGCTCATCAGTTGAGTTCGACTGGTGCTCGGTGAATGCGATTCAGACGGCTCGCAAGCTGGGCTACAAGTCGATTATGGTCAACTATAACCCCGAGACCGTTTCGACCGACTATGATATGTGCGACCGCCTCTACTTCGACGAGCTGTCGTTCGAGCGAGTGATGGATGTGATGGATCTCGAAACTCCTCGTGGCGTGATCGTGTCGGTGGGTGGTCAGATCCCCAACAACTTGGCAATGAAGCTATACCATCAGGATATTCCCGTGTTGGGTACATCGCCTCTGTCGATCGACCGTGCTGAGAACCGCCACAAGTTCTCGAGTATGCTCGACCAGCTCGGCATCGACCAGCCCGCATGGAAAGAGCTCACCAGCATCGAAG
>JAZOMS010000180.1:0-2482 GCA_045654145.1 Alistipes sp.
TACTACCCAAGCGTAAGTGTCGCACACGCAGCTTGAAAATTCACGGATGGAAACCGGCCCCTAATCTTTCGGATCACTTATATGTGTACGGTAGCGACCAAGAGGCAATTCTCAAAATCATTGCCGACTCGCCAGCCTTGGCAGAGCGCCTAAGCCCCAAATACGACTACACGGCGGCAGAGGTTGTTTGGGCTGTAAGAGAGGAGATGGCGCAGACCGTCGAGGATGTATTAGCGCGCCGCGTACGACTGCTGTTCATAGATGCCCGCGAGGCGAAAAAGGCTTCACGTCGCGTAGCTGAAATTATCGCCGCCGAGCGAGGTCACGACTCTGCGTGGATCGACACCCAAGTCACCACATTTCACTCTATAGCAGATAATTATATTGTATAGGATATACTCCGCATCAAAAAAAAGAAGTCCGGGCCTTATGGCTCGGACTTTTTGCATCATTACCATCTCCCCAATACTCCTTAGATGGGTTGTATCGAGTTTTTGTAAGAAAAAGTATGCGTGTATTAAGTCTTTTTCGACATTTGTGCGTTATATATTCGGAAGCGCGTTCCCAGCAAACAAAAAAAGAGATTATGAAACTAACAACAGAAAACAAACAACACGCTCGCCTGGCTCAGTTGATGCAGTCGGAGCGCGACCATCTGTTTCGATACGCCTGCTATCGGTTGGGGTCGGCCACAGATGCCGACGATGCGGTGCAGGAACTCTATGTCAAGCTCTCGAAACAAGGCGCACGGCTTGCCGAGATTGACGATCTGAAAGGTTATGTTTATCGCTCGTTGTCAAATAGTTGCACCTCGCTACTGCGATCGCGCCGACAATTTGCTACGACCGAGACACTCGACACCCTCCGCAGCGATGACCTCGCACCAACGGATTTCGAGCAGGAGTTCCGACTGATTGAGCTACTGATGGCACACCTGCCCGAAGAACAGAGCGAAGTGATTAGATTGCGAATCTATGGCGGTCGAACGTTTGACGAAATCGCCTCGATCTGCAACATCCCTCTCACAACTGCCAAATCGCGTTTTCGCTATGGTATTGACAAGTTGCGCGAAGCCCTCGAAAAGCGTGGGCTGATTTAACTCACAAAAAAACAACGTTATGAAAACCAACAACAATTTAGACAACATTACGGATCGCCGCGTAGAGGATCTTCTTTCGCCGCGTTTCGCCCCCACAACTTCACTCGAATTCAAAGTTCCAGCGCCACGTCGTCGCACACTCTGGCAAGCGGTACGCATTAGTGCCGTTGCCGCTATGGTCGCAGTGGCAGTTGTCATCGGCATTAGCAGCGTGCAGACCAGCACCGCCCGCGAGGTGGTCGAGCAAGCAATGACTCAACTACTCGAATCGGATAACTACCTCGTTCGATTCACCGCAAATGTTACCGAGAACAAGAGTTCACGGGAACTCTATGATATTGATTTCGATGGCACTCCGACGCAGGGCTCTGTCGAGATTCGCAAAGAGGACTCAAAGATTAAAATAGCTATCAAATGGCAGGACAAAGCTCGTTCTATGGAGCTCTATGATGGCAAGAGCTACCGACGCTACCAGAACGGGCAATTAGTATTCGAACAACCTCACGGAGGATTTGACCTCACTCAGCTCGCTACGATCGAGAACTTGAAGGAGTACGCTTTGTTAACGGGTCTGCTGCTAAAATTCCGCGAGGAGGGCGATGTGGTCTTAGTCAGCACTAGGGGCGACAAGGTCGGGATTGTTGCCCGTTTCTCGAAGAGCGAGGGGCGTCTGCTCGGTGCCGAGTGCTCTGGGCCGTACAACGGGCAGCAGGTTACTGTGCTCACCATCGATCAGATCGACTTCGATGTGCTGCCCGCTGAGTAGCCACACCTAAATATTTATATACAACAAAGGGATTGTCTAATGATATTAGACAATCCCTTTTCTCTATTTTATCTATCTCTTAGCAGAGGTTTACTCCCCGTCGGCCTCGGCCATTGTGGTGTAGACGTTAACAACGTCATCATCATCCTCCAACTTCTCCTGAAGCTTCTCAACTGCCTCGCGCTCCTCAGCAGTAAGCTCCTTTGTATCGGTAGGAATGCGAACGCCCTCTCCTGATACCAACTCGTAGCCCATATCCTCGATCCACTTCTGGATTGCACCGAATGACTCGTAAGGTGCGCTGACTGTTACCTCACCATCCTCGGCGAAAAACTCGTCAACACCCAAGTCGATCATCTCCAACTCCATCTCCTCAAGGTCAAGGCCTGCTGTAGGCTTAAACTTGAAGATGCACTTATGCTCGAACATAAATGCCACAGAACCAGAGTTACCCAATGTACCGCCGCACTTATTGAAGTACATACGCACGCTGGCAACTGTACGGTTAGTGTTATCGGTAGCAGTCTCCACCAGGAATGCTACACCGTGAGGGCCATATCCCTCATAAATCATCTCCTTGTAATCGGCAGCATCCTTATCGGTTGCACGCTTGATAG
>JAZOMS010000181.1:0-1088 GCA_045654145.1 Alistipes sp.
AGCTATGGGGCGACGACAATTTCTTCAATCTTCGCAGTCTGAACGTATATATCTCACGTCTGCGTCGCCACTTGGCTGCCGACCCGTCGGTCGAAATAATCAGCGTGCGAGGCATCGGCTACCGTCTGGCCGACGATCATAAATAGCAACATATCAAACAAAAAGGGCCGCCTCGAAAGGCGACCCGCGCAGTAATATGTAGCCCCACCGCGACTCGAACGCGAATTTAGGGTTTAGGAAACCCTCGTTCTATCCCTTGAACTATGGAGCCATTTAGAAAAAAACGACAGACAACAGTTGCGCCAGCCTCCTTTTCCGAAGTTCGCACCTCGTCTGTCGTTTTTACTATATTTGCAACGATCTACGGCTCAGCCTACTTGCTGAAATTGCCGCCGTCGTATGCCCATTTGACGTAAACCGAGCCCCAAGTGAAGCCTCCACCAAACGCCGCAAGGATCAGATTATCACCCTTTTTCAGTCGGCTCTCGTAATCCCACAAACACAACGGCAGAGTAGCCGAAGTGGTGTTACCATACTTTTCGATGTTGATCATACACTTGTCGCGGTCCAAACCCATACGTCTGGCGGTCGCGTCAATAATTCGCAAATTAGCCTGATGAGGAACCAGATAGCGGACATCATTGGCCGACAGGTTGTGGCGCGACATCATCTCGACAGACACATCGGCCATATTTGCCACGGCTGCCTTGAATACCGCCTGACCCTCCTGCGTGATCGTGTGCCAATTGTTGTCCACGGTTTGGTGGGATGCAGGATTGAGCGAGCCACCAGCCTTCATATGCAGATGTTTCTCGCCCGAACCATCCGAGTGCAAAAGGTGATCGATCACACCCAAGCCCTCCTCGTTAGGCTCCAAGAGCACTGCACCTGCACCATCGCCAAAGATGGGGCACGTTGCACGGTCGTTATAATCGACGATCGAAGACATCTTCTCCGCTCCGACGATGACAACCTTCTTGCAGGCTCCCGTTTCGATATACTTACTTCCCGTGGCCAGCGCAAAGAGGAAACCGCTACAAGCGGCCGACATATCGAATGCGAATGCATTCTTGCAACCAGCCTGATAG
>JAZOMS010000182.1:0-11525 GCA_045654145.1 Alistipes sp.
CTACATTGGGGGGCACGACGTCGATCGGAGGCTATTGCTCGTCAGTCGGTTGAGGCGCGGCAGAATGAGCGTGATCAACTTCGCGACCAGATCATACGCGACGAAACTGACGCTTGGTCGTCGATCGAAAATAGCCTTTCGCAGTCGCTTGCTTCGCGCCGAAATCTCGATATTGCGCACGAAAATCTCGAACTGAGCACCTATTCCTATAATGAGGGGCAGCTGACTATACTTGATGTGTTGTCGGCTCAGCTATCGTGGTTGCAGGTCTATGAAAATGCCTTGGAGGCAGCTTTGAATCTCCATCTATCCGTGGCAGATTATCGGCGTGTAACAGCTTCGGAATGAGAAAAGCCCACCTCAGTAGGTGGGCTTTTCTGTTACTTGGTGATAGCTTTTAGTCGTTCAATGATCTGCTTGGGAGCGATCTGCATACAGCGATAATCGCCAAACTGACACGCCTTTTCGCCATAGACCGAGCAGGGTCGGCAAGGTAGGTTGAGTTGCACTTGATTCTCGGCATCGCCTCCCCAACAGTAGAAGCCCGTTGCTGGGTGGGTTGCGCCCCAAACCGATACAGTCGGCACCCCCACGAGCGAGGCCATATGCATTGCCGACGAATCCATCGAAACCATCGCATCGAGGTTCGCCATCAGATCAACCTCCTCGTCCAAGCGGATACGACCAAAGACTGCCGTAACATTCGAGTGGCGACTCTCCATCGTACCTGCAAACTCTCGCTCGGCACCTCCGCCCGAAAAGACGAACACACGGTCGAACTCCTCGGCAGCCTGCTCGACCAGCTGATCTCGTAGGGGTGAGGGGTAGGTCTTACCCTCTTGTTTTGAGAAAGGAGCAATGCCAATCCAACGACCTGCGGTACGCTCGCCAAATGTGGCGGGCAGAGTGCGTTGATGGCGCTCCATTCTCGCCAGATCAATCGGATATCCAATCTTGCTGAGTACTTCGGCATAGCGCTCGACGCTGTGTCGCAGCTGTGTCAGATCTTTGTTAGTGGAGCGTATCGCACGCTGTTTAAGAGCCTTCTCCTTGTCGATCTTCGCTACTCGGCAACCGCGCAGACGCAACAACGTTCGCAGTAACTTTGTCCGCAGTACATCGTGCAGATCGGCCACGTGTGTTACGCCATTCGCCACTGCCTCCGACGCCAAACGGCACACGCGCGTAAGGCCCTTCTCGCCCTTTTCGCCTTCGAGCGTCAGGAAATCAAGACGCTCCACATCGCGGAAGAAGGGTGTCCACGCACGGCGTGTGAGCATCGTGATGGCCACATCGGGGTATGCACGCCGCAACGCCGCAACGGCGTGAACGGTCATTGCCACGTCGCCCATTGCCGAGAGGCGCACGACGAGTATCCTATCGCTTTTGGGCATAGAGTACAGGATTGAGCGCAGGGTCGTTGTACATCTTCATCTGACGATAGACCTTCATATACTTGCGACCCGCCTCGATATCTTCGATCAACTCTTCGATGGCGATCGAGAGATCCTTCTGCTGCTGAACGAGCACATCGAGTTTTGCTTGGCACGCTGCACGGTGCTCATCATCGACGTCGTTGCGCTCAACCTCGGCACGCATATGATAGATCTTCAAGGCGAGGATCGACAGACGATCGATAGCCCACGCCGGAGTCTCGGTATTGATGCGGGCATCTGCGGCAGGCACGATATCCTTGTACTTGTCGAGCAGGTACGAGTCGATGTACTCGACCATATCGCAACGCACCTGATTCGAGCGGTCGATACGACGTTTGAGATTCAGGGCATCAACGGGATCGATGTGTGGATCGCGGATAATATCTTCGAGGTGCCACTGTACGGTGTCGATCCAATTTTTGTGGTAGAGCAGAAATTCGAGTGAGCCCTCCTCGAACGGATTTTCGATCACAGCATCCACGTTGTCGTGGCAGTGGTAGTCGTCGATGGCGCGACAAAAGATTTTGTTGGCTTGTTCAGTCAGCATATTTTTTACGTTAAAATCAATTAAATTCTCACTAAAAGGGTTTCCCCTGTTAATAAGACGCAAAAGTAGTCAATAATGTTGCACGAATGATCAAAAAAAGTTAAAAAAAGTTAAATATTCGCTCTTTCGCCACAATGAGTGCAAGAAATGTGCAAACTTTCATTAACTTTGCACTCTATGATTCATCGAATTAGCATTATGAAGATCGATTTTCGTGCGCTCGTGCTCACTTTTGTGGCATTGACTTTTTGGTCGGTAGCCGTCTCGCAGAGCCGTGTGAAATATACTACCGAGGAGTACATCGCTCGCTGGAACAAGACAGCTGTCGAGCACCAGGAGAAGTACGGTATTCCAGCCAGCATCACGCTTGCGCAGGGTATCCTCGAATCGAATAGTGGCAATGGGCGATTGGCTGTCGAGGCCAACAACCACTTTGGTATCAAGTGCAAGAAGAGTTGGACGGGTATGACCATCAGCCACGATGACGATGCCGTTGGGGAGTGTTTCCGTAAGTATCATTCGGCAGAGGAGTCGTTCGAGGATCACGCCAACTATATCGACACTCAGCCACGTTACGACTCACTATTTCGCCACTCCGAAACCGACTATGTGGCTTGGGCACGAGGCTTGAAGGCGGCGGGCTATGCTCCCGACCCACAGTATGCCGAGAAATTGATTCGCATTATCGAGGAGAACAAACTCTATCGCTACGATCGTGGCGAGCAGGAACTCGATCAGCGTGTTGCTGAGGTGGAGCAGGTCGAGTCGCAGATCGAAACCGAAAAACCCGCAATGCCCGTAACTGAGGCTGAGGTGGTTGATATTGATAACTATACGGTTACGGTCAATCCTCACCGCGGCTATGCGGTGCAGGCTGTCAATGGTGTGGAGTATGTTGACCCGAAGGCGGGCGATAGCTATGCGAAGATCGCTGCGTTGTTCGATCTGCCCATCAAGAAGATCTATAAGTTCAACGATGTGGCTGAGGGTGCTACGTTGGGCGAGGGTGAGCGTGTATTCTTGCAGCGCAAGCAGAAGCAATATGTTGGCTCGGATCTCTATCATACGGCCTCGGAAGGCGAGACATTACGTGCGGTATCTCAGCGTTATGGCATACGATTGGCGAAGTTGGCTACGCTCAACCGTTTGCCGAGCGATGCGACGCTGCACGAGGGGCAACACGTTAAGTTGCGCTAATCGACAAGGTGGTAAAAGGATAAGTACATCATTTTTAACAATATATGGATAACGACACAATGGGTCATAGATCGGAGATCTTAGCTACCCTAATCAAAAAATCAAATCTGAAACAGAGGGTGTTCGACAACACCTTTGCGGCATTCAACCTGCTCAAAGAGAGCCTGCACGAGATGAATGCCGAATTTGACGACGAGCTTGAAGGTAAGCTCGATAGGCGTGTGCGAATCGACTATCGCGACCGTGGTAAGTTCGAGGCGCAGATCCAAATCGCAGGCGAAATGTTGATCTTTACGATGCATACTAATGTATTCGATTTCGATGCGTCGCATCCTGTTCTGGGCATCGATTACCTTGCCGAGAATCGTGATCGTAGCTATTGCGGTGTGGTCAATATCTATAACTTTTTGGCCGATTCGTTCCGCTATAACCGCAACGAGGACGAGGGTTATTTGATTGGTCGTCTGTTTATCAATGCCGAAGGAGCCTTCTTTGTCGAGGGTCGAATGAGAACCCATTATGGCTACCGCAATTTCGGACAGGAGCGCATCGACCGCTCGACCATCATCTCGGTGTTGGAGTCGGCTATCGAGTTTGCGTTCGATTTCGATCTGCTCGTTCCGCCGTATAGTAGCGTGAGCCGAGCTACGGTTGATCAGTTCAATACCAAGATGGAGAACTCGAAGTTCCGCACGGGCAAGCGTCTGGGTGTGGAGTTCGAGGATGGTGAGTAAAACCGTACGTTTATAACATATTGACGACTGCTCGGAGGATTCGGGCAGTCGTTTTTTTGTGGTGGGGTATTGTTGTTTCGCCGAAAAAACTGTAACTTTGAACTATCCGAGCACGCCGTAGGTGCGAAATTTGCTCGAACTTTACCAATCAAAACCACTAAGCGAAATGTATAGTAACGATCCACGTACGGTCATCACGCTCGATGCGGGCGGAACCAATTTTGTCTTTGGCGCAATTCGAGCCAATCAATTTGTCGCTGAGCCGGTTACACTGCCCTCGAATGCCCACGATTTGGACCTCTGTATGCAGACCATTGTCGAGGGTTTCGAGCGCGTGATGGCGCAGCTTGCGGAGCCTGCGGTGGCGATCAGTTTTGCCTTTCCCGGTCCGGCGGACTATCCTCGTGGGATCATCGGAGGTGGTTTTTTGCCGACCTTTCCCTGCCTGAGCAAGGGTGTGGCGTTAGGCGACTATCTGAGTGATCGATTTGGGCTGCCCGTGTGGATCAACAACGATGCCGATCTGTTTGCATACGGCGAGGCGCTGGCTGGTGCGCTGCCCGAGGTGAACGCACGTTTGGCGGCGGCAGGAAGTGCTAAACGATTCCATAATCTGCTGGGTTTCACTTGGGGTACGGGTTTTGGTTTTGGCATGTCGGTCGATCGACGTATGCACGTGGGCGATAATTCGTGTGTCGAGATTTACTGCCTGCGCAATCGTATCTATCCCGATGCGATTGTCGAGGATAGCGTTTCGATACGAGCCATCCAGCGAGTCTATGGCGAACTGTCGGGTGTGGCGGATCACGGACTGACTCCGAAGGAGATCTTCGAAATTGCTGAGGGTATGCGCGAGGGTAATCGAGCGGCGGCGATTGGCTCTTTTGCGGAGTTTGGACGAGCTACGGGCGACGCCTTTGCGTCTGTTGCATCATTGCTCGATGGACTGATTGTCGTGGGAGGAGGCTTGACGGGCGCACGTAAATATATTATGCCGTCGGTAATGGCTGAGATGCGCTCGACGTTGTCGCAACTCTCGGAGGGTGAGCGTACGGCTCGTATGCCCGTGGCGGTCTATGAACTGGACGATGAGGCTCAGTTTGAGCGTTTTGCACGTGGAGAGCAGCGAGAGTTGAAGGTCTATGGCAGCGATCGTACGGTCAGCTATGACCCCGAAAAACGCATTGGTATCGTCTTCTCGAAGTTTGGAGCGAGCCGAGCCGTTTCGCTCGGAGCGTATGCCTTCGCTCTCAATGAGTTGGATAATAGTAAATAGGGTAGCCATCTATTGCCAGACGGCATTCAGCATAATCCAGAATAGAAAACGAAGGGTTGCCCCGACGAGGGCGATCAGTGCGGTTGCGCGCGGACGAACTTTGTAGAGTCCGAGTGCAACCATAATCACTATGCCCACAATTGGAGCCCAATAGACCGCCGCAAGCCAGATGCCATAGCGGTCGATACGTTGGCGTTGGCGTTCGATGGTTTCGGGGCGAATTTTGAAATATTTTTCGAGCCACTCCCACTTGGCATACCAACCAAGTATGTAGGAGGTCATTGCGCCCAGCCAATTGCCCATCGTAGCCACAATTAGGCAAACAATGGGGTTTCCGCCCGCTGCGAGCAGGCCGACCAATAGCACATCCGACGAGAGAGGTAGTACCGTTCCCGCTACGAATGTTCCGATGAACAATCCCACATAGCCCAAATCAATCAGCCAATCCATTACTTCGTGTCTGTTTGCAATGCAAATATCGTGAATTGTCTTGTGAATTGCAAATTTTAATCCTCCCCCAAAAAAAGAGGCGATCCCCGCCCTCAGGCGGGGATCGCGAATGTCATTATGACTTAATCATCTACTACCAGCCGGGGTTCTGACCCAAGTTGGGGTTGATGATGGTGATACCGCTGGGCAGAGGATCCAAGTAGTTCTTGGTCTCATCGAATACGCGATTACGCGAAGGATCGAATGCCGAAACATAGCGAGCGTCGCCAATCACAGTCCAGTACTCCTTAGTATCGATGTCGTTCCAAGTCTTACCTGCGTGCAGATTCTCCCAGTCGTATACCTCCTGAGTGTAGTCGTAGTAAGCCTTAACAGCTGCCTCGCTAACACCAACGTGGCCGCTGGGGTTCTTAGCGAAGTCGAGCTGAGCACCCATCTTCCAACGCTTCAAGTCGTCGCTACGGAAACCGTCGCAGATGAGCTCGTTACGACGCTCACGACGTACCTCCCAGATCAACTCGTTCACACCGTAGGTGTTCTTGGGATCCTTGGTGATGGTTACACCGTTAACCGATACGGTGGTACCCGAAACGGTCAATGCGGGGATCTTACCGTGCTTAACGCGCAACTCGTTGATCGACTTGTCAGCGTCAGCCTGAGTCATAGTACCCAACTCAGCGCAAGCCTCAGCATAGTTCAACAGAACCTCCGAGTACATATAAACCGGACCGTCGGTATCGTTGTAGGGAGCCAAGTTGTTCGAAGTAGCGTTGATATAGTCGCTCCAACTTACGAACTTCTTCAACCAGTAACCGGTAGTCGAGTTGATACCGCTACGCCAAGCGTAAGTATCGAGCATTACCACCGAGTCGCAAACGTTGTGAGCCAGACGAGCATCACGACCCTTGATAGCCTTCTCAACAGTCGAATCGTCGAAACCAGCCTCACTTACGTGGATAGGCAGACCGTCAGCATTGCAGTATGACTCAACAGCGTCCTTGGTGATACCCCAAGTAGGAGTCGACGAGCTCGAATAACCGTGCAGACCGTGGCCGAGCTTAACGGTACCGTCATACTGGAACACCTTGAACATCAGCATCTCGGTGTTGCCTTCCAACGACTTCGAAATGTAGTTCGAAGCGTAGTCCTCGTGGATCGACCACTTGCCGCTCTTGATGATCTCATTAGCTGCGTTCTTAGCGATAGTGAAGAACTCGTTAGCAACAGCGGTGTTGTTCTTGTGATACTTCTGCCAAGCACCCTCGTAGAGAGCTGCGCGCGACAACATCAAGTATGCAACATACTTGTGGTAGGTGTTACCATTTGCGTAGTCGCGGCTGTTCTCAGCTGCATACTGCAGATCCTCGCAAACCTTGCGCATAATCTCAGCGCGATCGGTACGAGTCTGTGCCTGCCAAGCCTCGTCGTTCATATCAACCTCGCTGCCCTGCCATACGCAGTCGCCATACGAGCGAACTACGTCGAAGTGCTGGATTGCGCGGTAGAAACGGCAGAAACCCTCATAGTGCTTGCGAACCTCGTCCGTCAACTCCATATCGGCCATACGATCCAAGATGATGTTAGCACGACGAGCCTCCTGATACGACGATGCCCAAACGCCGGTACCCGACGGGATCGTTACAGTGTACTGCGGGTCATTGTTATCCTGGCCATAGTCATCGCTCTTCGAGTCTGCGAAGAAACGGCCGCTGTGAGCAGCACCGTAGCTCGAAAATGCAGTGTAGAAATAGTTGGTCTCCATTTGGAGAGCAGACTCACCTGTCCAGAACGACGGACCATCGGGGAACTCCGACTGGGGCTCCTCGGTGAGGAACTTCTCGCAACCAACCAAAGCTGCGGTTGCGAAAACCATTGCTGCAATTAATATCTTTTTCATATTCTTTTGTTGCTTTTATTGATTAGAACGAAATCTGGACACCACACGACCAAGTACGGCAGAACGGGTTACCACGACCACCACCGTCCGAAGTGCCATTCTGAGCGTACTCGGGGTCGATTGCACCGTCTACGTGATCGAAAGTGAAGAGGTTGTTAACGCTGAAATACAGACGTGCCTTCTCGATCGAAGCCTTCATAGTCCAATCCTTCGGCAGAGTGTAACCCAAGGTTACGTTCTTCAAACGCAAGTACGAGAAGTCGCTCAGGTACTTAGTCTGCTGGAAGTAGTTGTTGTTACCGTTGTTCGACAGACCGTTTACAGTCGAGCCATAGTGGCCGATGTAGGGACGCGGGAACTTAGCATCGGGATTCTCAGGAGTGTAGCTATCGAACTGGTTGGTGTAGATAGCCATCGAACGACCCTGAGTGAAGGGCAGAATCAGCGACGAAGTAGTCCAGAAGTCGCGCTTGCCAACACCCTGGAACAAGAACTCGAAGTCGAGACCCTTCCACTGCAAACCTGCACGCAGCGAGTACTCGTAACGAGGCTGGTTGTTACCGATGCGGATCAAGTCGCCGTGATCGTTGATAGTACCAGCACCCGAATCAACCTTACCGTCGCCGTTTACGTCAACGTACTTAACATCACCCTCGCCGTAACGGAACGAATTCTTCAACAGAGCCTTCTGATAAACCTCGTTGATATCAACGCGCGAACCGTCAGCCAGCAGAACACCGTTTGCAGCCTCCTCAGCGGTGAAGTAGTCGTCAGCGGTCTGGAAGCCCCAGATCTCACCGAACTCCATACCCTCGTAGTAGCTGGTCAGAGTACCTGAGTTGGTACCCCACTTGGTGATCTTCGACTTGCTGTCAGCCAAAGTAGCGGTAGCGTAGATGCGGAAGTTCTTGTTGAACGAGTGGTTGTAGTCAACCTGCAACTCCCAACCGCGAGTACGCATATCACCACCATTAACCTTAGGCATCGAAGGCAGACCGATCTCGTATGCAACCTGGTCAGCATTTACCAACATACCCTTGGTGTTACGCTGATACCAGTCGAATACTACGTTCAGGTCGTTGTTCAGGAAGCCCAGATCCACACCGAAGTCGATGGTCTGAATGTTCTCCCAAGTCAGAGCGGGGTTGCTTACGCCCGGCATACCGAAGTAAGCCAACATCGAGTTGGGGTTGTTAGGATCGATCCAGCTGATGGTCGAACGACTGATGGTAGTCATAAAGGGATAGAACGAGCTTGCAACAACGTCCTCGTTACCGATCATACCGTACGAAGCACGAACCTTCAAGTTGCTGATCACGTTCTGGTTCTTCATAAAGTTCTCCTCCGAGAGGCGGTAGCCAATCGAGCCCGAGGGGAAGAAGCCCCACTTCTGGGTTGCAGCGAACTTCGACGAGCCGTCGAAACGACCGTTCAACTCAACGAGCAGCTTATCCTTCCAGCTGTAATTGATACGACCGAAGAAACCAGCAGCAGCGCGCTTCTTCTTCGACTCGCTTACGGTTGCGCTCGATGCACCCTCAGTCAGCGACAGAACGGGGAAGTCAACGTTGAACATAGTCTTCGACGTTGCACCGATAGTCTGAGTGAAGTAGTCGTCCGAGTTGAAACCAACCTTAACAGCCAAGTTGTGATCGTTGCAGAAATCAACATTGTAGTCGAAATATGCGTTGAAAGCGTTAGCGCGGCTCTTAACGAGAGTCTTCGATACCTCGTTAGCGTTCAGCTGCGCAGCCTTAGGCGAGTATGCCGACCACCAGTTAGCAACGTAAACGGGACGCTTAACGCCGTTTGCGATGTAGTTCAGAATGCTACGAGTGTAGTCAGCGTGGAAAGTCAGACCCTTAGCGATGTTGATGTCAACATTTGCACCAACGCGCATATAGTCGTCCTGATTCTTCTGAGTGGGGAAGCCTACGATGAAACCGTTACCGTGCTTGAAGTACAGACCCTTCGACTCAGCGGTAGTAGCGTTCAGAGGCTCACCGGTGTTAGGATCGATAGCACCGTCCGAGATACCATAGGGGAACATAGTGGGGAATCGGAGGTTGTAGTAGTACAAGTCCGAGTCATCACCCATATTACCGTAGGGATACTTGTAAACCTTCTCGGTGTACATCATCTTGGTACCGATACGCAACCACTTCTTAACCTGCGACGAAGTCGAAACGTTGGCAGTTACACGCTGCATCGACTCCTCGTCAGCCATACGCATCAGACCGTCCTTCTTGTAGTAGTTCATCGAGATGTTGTACGAAGTCTTACCAGCTGCGCCTGCAACAGTCAGGTTGTGGCTGTGCTGGAACGAAGCGTCCTTCAACAACTCCTTGTTGGGATCCGAAATACGATAGAACTGAGCAACACCCGAAGCGTTGTAAACGTAGTCGCGACCATAAACGTAGGTCTGACCCAGCTTACCAGCGTTGTAATCATCGAGGTAGTTGTCCAACCAGTTCTTGATGGGATCGTAGATGTCCTCGTAGTACATACCGAATGCCTCGATACGGCGGTTACCGTTGGTAGCCTCGTAAGCGTCCATCGTCAACTCCATTGCAGTCAGCATATCGTAGCCGGTAGCATACTTAGGCTCGTTGATAGGCTCGTTCCAAGCGAAGTTAGCCGAGTAGGTGATCTTCGCACGATCCTGAATTTCCGAACCATCCTTCGAGGTGATCAATACAACACCGTAAGCACCACGGGTACCGTAGATCGAAGCCGAAGCAGCATCTTTCAGAACCGAGATGTTAGCAATGTTGTCAGGGTTAACAAATGACAAGTCGCTGATCTCAACACCGTCCAACAGGATCAGAGGCTTGTTGTTACCGTAGATCGAAGTAGTACCACGTACCTTGATCGACGGCTCCTGGCTCAGGTCAGAAGTAGCGAAGGTAATGGTCAAACCAGGAACAGTACCCTGCAAACCCTTTGCAACGTCAACGATAGGCTTGCTGTCGAATGCCTTAGCTACATCAACCGACGATACTGCACCGGTCAAGTTAGCCTTCTTCTGAGTACCGAAACCTACGACAACAACGTCGTCGATGGTCTGCGAGTCGTCTGCCAAGGTTACGATCATACCGTCGTAAGCCTTAACAGTCTGAGCAACGTAACCGAGGAACGAAGCCGAAACCTCTGCACCCTCGGGAACGGTCAAGGTGAAATTACCGTTCGCATCGGTAGTCGTACCATTGCTAGTGCTGCCCACCTGAATTACCGAAGCACCGAAGATCGGTTCACCTGCCGAATCCTTAACGGTACCCGAAATCTTGACTGACTTCTGAATCTCGGTGCTTTCACTCCAAGCCTCAGCTGCCATCAAATTCGTTGTGCACACTGCCAATGCCAGCGTGAACAACAAACCAATAGTCAATTTTCTTTTCATAGAGTAAAAAATTAAGTTAGATAAAGATTTAAATAACAGTGGTGTATCTGTTTTTTCGTTTTTTAGCCTTAGGTTTTTACATTTATCGGTTTAATTATCCCTTTATTTCTACTAATGAGGTTTGAAATATAACAACCTTATGTTTATAGTATTACGGCTATTTAAAAAATAAAATCACCCTTATTTCCCAAATTTACAGTATTAGCGCATTAAATGTAGAATTGCAAAACGCCCCTATCATACGATACGATGCATATAAATAATAATAAGGTGTAGCAACGGCTCACAATCGTGCTGAGAATGCCCTGAATGGTATCGAGATATATTTGTGGCAGGTTAAAAAAAATAAAAAAAATGACGATATATTTTGCTAATTGGAAAAAGATAGCTAACTTTGTCTAACTGTATGTAGTGCACAAATGCGATTTGTGCCTCATTAGTAGAAATAATTAATTGAAGCGAAAACCCTAAACAAAACAGATACACCACTGTTATTTAAATCTTTATCTAACTTAATTTTTTACTCTATGAAAAGAAAATTGACTATTGGTTTGTTGTTCACGCTGGCATTGGCAGTGTGCACAACGA
>JAZOMS010000183.1:0-4090 GCA_045654145.1 Alistipes sp.
AGACCTCCTCGATCGTGCCCGCCTCCTCGCCTACGGCCGTGGCAATCGTGTTCAAGCCAACAGGACCACCACTGAACTTCTGAATGATCGTTGCCAAAATCTTATTGTCCATATGATCCAAACCACGAGCATCGATATTCAGTGCCGACAGAGCTATGCGGGTGATCTCCAAATTGATACGACCACCACCCTTGACCATTGCGAAGTCCCTCACACGGCGCAACAGCGCATTGGCAATTCGCGGCGTACCGCGGCTACGCATAGCGATCTCCACCGAGGCGTCGTCGTCGATAGGCACATTGAGAATCCTCGCCGAGCGTCGCACGATGCCTGCCAAAACACGTGTATCGTAATACTCCAAGTGGCAGTTGATACCGAAACGAGCACGCAGAGGCGACGTCAGCAGACCACTACGTGTCGTTGCGCCGATCAGCGTAAAGGGAGCCAGCTCGATCTGAATCGAGCGTGCCGAAGGTCCTTTATCGAGCACGATGTCGATCTTATAGTCCTCCATCGCCGAGTAGAGATACTCCTCGACAATGGGGCTAAGGCGGTGAATCTCATCGATAAAGAGCACATCGCCCTCGTTCAGGTTGGTCAGCAGACCCGCCAGGTCGCCCGGCTTGTCAAGCACCGGACCTGAGGTCATTTTGAGTTGCGACCCCATCTCGTTGGCGATGATACCCGCCAGCGTGGTCTTGCCCAAACCCGGAGGTCCGTGCAGCAGCACGTGGTCGAGCGACTCACCGCGCATCAGTGCCGCGCGGATGAAGATGTGGAGGTTCTCGACGATCTTCTCCTGACCTGCAAAGTTGGATAGCTCCTGCGGTCGGATACGATTCTCGAACTCCAAATCGCTCTCGATATTTCTCATATTGCGATCTACGCCCATAGCATTTCTTCGTTTTCTGCAACAAATATAACGATTTTCGGCCAAACGCTCACGCCTACGGCACAAAAAAACGGAGAGCCTTGCGAAAAAGCCCTCCGTCCTCATCAAAATTAACCCTCTACTTTGCTCCGAAAATCTCGCTCAACAGCGTATCAATGTATAGCAACTCGTGGTCGCCGCATATCACCTCGTCAAGCAGCAGACTCTCTTCGTCATAATTTAATTTGTCAATTTCTTCCATAGGCACACATCATAATCAAGGTTTGGTACTTACCAAACGTGTGGTGTGTGCCATTTATTGTGCAAGTTTAGCTCAAAATGATATTTTTTTCGCGCATCATCTTGCGCAGGTTCAGCAATGCATAGCGCATACGTCCCAGCGCAGTGTTGATACCGACACCCGTAGTCTCGGCTATCTCCTTGAAACTCATACCCGAATAGTAGCGCATCATCACTACTTCACGCTGCTCATCGGGCAGTTCGGCCACCATCGCACGCAGTTGCTCACCGATCTGCACATCGACCATATCATCCTCGATGGTGCGCTCCGAGAAGCGCAACGTATTCAGAATATCGAACCCTGCATCGGACTCATTGACCTTGCCCGACTGTTTGAGCGTACGGAAATGGTCGATTACCTGATTGTGCGCAATGCGCAGCACCCACGACAGGAACTTTCCATTCTCAACATAACGACCGCTATCGATCGTTCGAATCGCCTTAATAAATGTCTCTTGGAAGATATCATCGGCCACATCACGATCCTTCACCAGCATACGGATATAGTCCGACACACGGCGACGATGTTTTTCGATGAGTTGCGAGATTGCACTCTGATCACCCGAAAGATAACTATTAAGCAACTGCTGATCACTTAATAACTGTACATTCATACCCTTCCTAATTTATTGGTTTAGAGTAGAATTTTTCGATAGGCTATCAGATTTTAGAGTTAATAATTGTTTCGTTTTCGAGTGCAAGATAGCGAACATATTCGTCTTTTGCAAATCGCGCGCCATTTTTTTACCACATTTTGCCACTCGATACGACCTATTGAACAAAATATGTGCCAAACCAAATCGTTTGGCACATATTTTTCTTTATTATCGATCGAGCTGATCCAGACACCCGCGAATGATCTCACAGCACTCCTCAATCTCCGCCTCCGAGATGGTCAGCGGGGGCGAAATGCGGAATGCCGTATCACAGTACAAGAACCAATCGCTCATCACGCCCGCCTCCTTGAAGAGTTCCATCAGTCGATAGAGTTTCTCTGCCACTCCCAACTCAACAGCCAGCAGCAGACCCCCACGACGAATCTCGCGCACCTGAGGGTGATCGGCAAGCAGTCGTTCGAACATCGCGCCCTTATCATTAGCCTTGTGGTGTAAGTCGTTAGCCTCGATATAGTTCAGCGCGGCCAAGCCCGCCGCACAGCAGACAGGATGACCTCCAAATGTAGTTATATGTCCCAACACGGGCGAATGACTCAGCGTTGACATAATCTCCGTACTCGATACGAAAGCACCGAGTGGCATACCACCACCCAACGCCTTAGCCAAACAGATAATGTCGGGCACCACACCATACTTCACGCAGGCGAAGATCTCGCCCGTACGACCAAAACCGGTCTGAATCTCATCGAAAATGAGCAGTGCCCCCACCTCATTGCAACGCTTACGCAGAGCCTCCAAGAAACCCTCCTTAGGCAGACGCACACCCGCCTCGCCCTGCAACGGCTCAACCAAAACGGCTGCCGTGCGGGTTGTGATGCGTGCAAGCTGATCGAAATCATTAAATTCCAGCGACTGCACATCGGGCAACAAGGGGCGGAATGCCGCCTTCCACTCCTCGCCTTCGGGCGTACCCATCATACTCATCGCACCGTGTGTCGAACCGTGATAGGCTCTGCGGAACGAGATCAGCTCCGTTCGTCCCGTATATCGTTTAGCCAATTTCAGCGCGCCCTCGACCGCCTCAGCACCCGAATTGAGAAAATAGACGCTCTCCAACGGGTCGGGCAACAGCTCAGCAATGCGTCGAGCATACTCCACCTGCGGAGCCTCGACCAGCTCGCCATAGACCATCACGTGCATATAGCGCGATGCCTGTTGCTGAACAGCCTCAACCACTACGGGATTGCAGTGGCCGACATTGCTGACCGACACACCTGCCACCAAATCGAAATAGCGTTTGCCCTCAGGCGTATAGAAACACGACCCCTCAGCTCGCTCCACCTCGACCAACATTGGCGAAGGCGAGGTCTGAGCCACGTGTTGCAGAAATTGTTTACGCAGTATCATTGTTCAATTCAAAATTCAATATAATTTACTTTGAGGACACTTGGTTTGTCATTGGCGTATTGAAGATCGGCGTATCGGGGAAACGGCGGTTCAACACACCGAACGGATCTCGCACCGACGACATCAACCAGCGAAACAGCAACTCGTTACGTTCGCGCTCCGCAAGATGCCAATCGGCAACCGACTCACGCATACGTTGCGACAGTATATATATAAGTATAGCTGCCGAGGCCGACACATTGAGGCTCTCGACCATTCCGCACATCGGGATGCGTACAAATTCGTCAGCCGCCTCGATCACCTCGTCGCTGATACCTTTATCCTCCGTGCCGAAGACCAGCGCAAACTTACCCTTAGCCACATCGAACGTCTCGGGCGACGAGTCGCCACGATGGGGCGTTGTAGCCACAATGCGGTAGCCGTCGGCACGCAGAGCCTCGATAGCCTCCGCGGTCGAGTGGTGACGATGCAGGTCGATCCACTTATCCGTACCACGCACTATGTTCAGATTGGGGTTGAACTTACAGCGATCCTCGATCGTATGGATATCCTGCACTCCAAACGCCTCGCAGTGGCGCACCAACGCACTTGCATTCTGAGCGTGGTAGGTATTCTCCATACAGATAGTCATATAGCGAGTGCGGCTGGCGAGCGTGCGAGCCAACACCTCATCGCGCTCTGCGGTGATGAAATCGCGCAGGTACTCGATGCGTTCGGCATACCACTCATCCGAGCGACCAAACGACTCACGCAGCCACTTACTTTCGATATTTTTCATCTTCGTCCAAAATTTTCAGATAACTCTCGTAGCGTTCGACCGCAATGCGCCCCTCACGAACTGCCTCAACCACAGCGCATCGCGGCTCGTGAGTATGGGTACAATTGTAGAATTGAC
>JAZOMS010000184.1:0-7169 GCA_045654145.1 Alistipes sp.
AGTTTCCAGCCACGGTCGAGCGCGTCGAGTTGGGCGGGCGAGGGCTCGTGTCCACGCTCGAAACGGCTCATCGCCTCGGCAATGGCTCGCAGGCGCACGTCGCGCGGTGGCAGCACCGCATCGGGATCGACATCCGAACGCTCGGCAACAAATCGTATGTAGCTTTCGGTATCGTTTTCGAGCGGTGGAGCCCAACGAGTTACGATCCCCCGCAGGGTGTCGATCGAGTAGCGGCGTCGGTAAGATTCGAGTAGAACGAACATCGCTCGGTAGCCCCACTCGTCGCTCTCGAACTCTTTGAATGCGGGATCGCGCGAGGGGCGTTGCTCGCCACGATAGCGCACTCCACAGCGGCGTATGTTGCCGGGATTGTGGTTGCGTTCGGCTCGGGTCAGAGGGTGCGGTTTCATAGTTTAGGCGAGATTTGCGAGCCGAGCGAGTCGGCGAGTTGTCGCTGCATAAGTTGTCGCAGCCATCGAGAGGGCGGGTAGTTGCAGACCTCAGCGCCATTTTCGAGGAAGCTCCACAGCTCAACACCGCACGTGAATCCCGTGAAGAGGTTGGCAAGACGCAGGTGTGCGAAGTCGAGGATGAGCGAGTCGATCAACCACGAGAGGGCGATGCCGACGATGATTATGGTGCTTTTGCGGATGGTGTTCCACGCTCGGTGGCTCTCGAAGCTCCACGGCTGACCGAGGCGGGCAGCGCGGTGTCGCGAGGCAACTATGCCTGTCAGGAAATCGACCGCCACGAAGGTGATCGAGCAACCGACGAGTCCTGCAATCGGGGCAAACAGACCGACAATGGCCGACAACGCCCCGAAAATGAGTTTGAAAAGGGTGTTTTCCATTTGCGAGAGTTTGTTCAATTCAACATTTTGGGTAATTAATTGCGAATTGTGAATTTACACTACCACTCCACCGTCGATTCGGCAACGACGCCAGATGTTCATACGTGCGTCATATTCGGGGTAGCGGTCGGGTGAGGATTCGATTCGCGCGACAGCTTTACGCAGGAGTGTTGTGGCCTGAGCGAGTGTGGTGCGACGCAGCGAGCGCAGTTCGTTCTCGGTGGCGGCATCGAGATAGCGGTTCGACCCCTTGACCACACCTGCGGCGCTGGTGCGCAGAGCGAGGGCTGGCATCATCAACGCACGGGTGTAGAGTGCGAGAGCGGGTCCGACCCACTTATCGGTGAGTTCGGAGTAAGCTCCATTGATCAATGCCTCGACCATCGCAGCACCCAGTACGGGCACCACGAATCGCTCCTGCGCACAGGCGATAGTCAGCGGATTGACATCCTCGGCAGCGATGTGATCGAGGGGCGCAAAGGCTTGCGAGGCAACCTGTTCGGGTGAAATTAGATTTTCCATAGCGTTCATTTAGTCGATGTTACGAAGGTTGTACTTGGTGATCTGCGCCAAGAATGGCTGCTGGTCCTCGGCCTCGGGATCATAGTCCAATCCGTCGGCCTTGCGAGCCTCCCAGACGCGCATATAGAGGGGCTTGGCTTTGGTCGGAGGGCGATTGACAATCTGCAATGACGAGGTGTCGAGTCCCAGAATAGTCTGCATCAGCTCCTCGATCGGCTCCATCAGTTCGGCCTGCTCGGCGAGGATGACGGTGTTGAGGGCGATCTCATATTCGTGCAGAATGCGGTCGGCGTTGAATCCCGACGAGTAGTCCAGACCACTCAGCGCGCGAAACCACGAGTGTGCCACCACGATGTCGCTCGTGGCCTGCGAGTGGAGGTCGGTCCAATCGCCGTCGTTGGCCGAGCCGATGGGGATAAAGCGTGAGTTGTCGTCGCTCGCGCCGTCGCGGATCACAAACATCACCTGCCCGGGCGAACCGGCAAAGCGACGCTCGGCACGACGCACCAGATCGTAGGCTGCCTGCTCGTTGTCGATGTCGGCATCGAGCATCATCACGCCCGAAAGCTGGAATGAGTTGTCCAATCGCGAAATGTTCCAACGATCTGTTTTGTAGGCGATTGCCGACACGTTCATACCCGCAATGTAGGGCGGCACGCCATAGTGCGAGAACATCGGCTCGTAGTCCTTGTAGTGGATCACCGCGCGGTGCAGACCCTCGTTATCGACCTCGAACGCGGGATAGAGCGAGAGCGAACGTGCCTCAGCGAGCTTGAAGTGTGCCCAATCGTGGTGCAGCAATACGTGTTGGTTGTCGCGTGCCAGACGGCAGTGCGAGGCGTCGTGGTGGTAGAGTGCCAGAAACGAGCGATCGGCATCGGTTACCACCTCCAAGAAGGCATTGCCGAACAGCGACTTGTCGAATGCCAGGCGGTTGAGCGTCTGACGCAACGTGTCGCCAGCGCCATTGACTCGCTCGACAAACGCCCCGAGCAGTCGGTTCGAGTGGTCGTAATTGAATCCCTTACCCGAAATGTAATCGGCCTTGTCGTTGATGATTCTTCGGTGAGTCGTCGAGCGGCGCGACATCAGTGCCAGCGCCGTGGGGAGCATATTGTCGTCGCCCCAACGCCAGAACTTATCGCTCGTACAACGCTTGGCGCCAGCAATGTAGGGGTCGAGCGCCGAGGCTGCCGCAAGGATTTTAGTAGGTTTATTGCTCATAGTCTTTTCAGTTGATTATTAGTTGATTAGAACGGGTGCAAGGCTCTCGGTGTAACATTCGAGCAGAATGTACGATACGGGTCGCTCGTCGCGTTCGGCTTCGATGTTGTGGTGCGATGAGGCCATATGTAGCGCCTGCTCATAGCCCAGCCGAGGCGACACCCCGACCAGCAGTTGCAATCCCGAGTTGAGCTTTACGCGGGCAACCACACCGCCCAAACGTGTCGCCTCGTTGAGCGATTGGACGAAGGCTGCCGTATCTTCGCGTGCAGGCAGTTCGAATCGCAGGGCGTGATAGACCTCGGTCATCCCATTCATCACGGTCG
The DNA here is from genome assembly GCA_045654145.1 of Alistipes sp. Classification (GTDB taxonomy): domain Bacteria; phylum Bacteroidota; class Bacteroidia; order Bacteroidales; family Rikenellaceae; genus Alistipes. The sequence goes on from JAZOMS010000184.1 coordinate 2,923, forward strand.
TAGTCTGAATGTAGGAGCCCGATGAGGGTAGGAAATCGATTTTGGTAAATCGGTGGCTGCCAATCGATTGAGGTGATGTACAGCGTGTTTTCGACAGATCGAACGAGGGCAGAGCCAACCATCGAGCCTCGATCAGTTCAATGGTGGCGACTCCCCCGACAAGGGAGCCGCACACACGGTTGAAACTTTCGATCATAGCTACTCGATGTGAGCATACGACATCAACTCAGGCAGCAGATAGTCGCAGCCGGCCATAAATACAGCACGCTGACGGTTCTCCATCTGGTCGGGGTTGTACCACATACGGATCTCCGTACCGGGGAAGTCCGAGGTGTTGACAGCCAGAGCCAGGTTACGACGATCGGTAAGAATCACGAACGAGCGGGGCAGGTCGTCGGTCTGCTGCGAATATTTGCCGAGTTGCAAGTCGATCACCGGCACACCACGCATCGACAGACCCGTACGTCCTGCCTGCTTAGCCTCATAGGCGGCGTCGAGCACTACGCTGTCGAGCGAGTTCTCGTAGGCAGTATAGATATCCGACGAGCAGAAGAATGCCAGCTGACCCTCCGACTTCAATGCTCGCAACTCCTCGGGTGCATCGGCCAACATCTGACGCATCAACTCCTCGGCATAACCCTCGACCGAAAGTTCGCTCTCGGTGTAGGTTGTGTGGGTCATCTCGTTGCGGTCGTTGTGGATGGCTTTGAGCAGACCGTTGAAGGTGCTCAGCGAGCCATTTGCACGCTCGGTGTTGCCGAGCCACATCGTTGCGCGAATGCTCTCGGCGATGGCCTGACGGAACAGCTCGGTCTCGGCGGTCTCCAACTCGGTGCCCGACAGATCGTCCATATTGACGTCGGCGCGGTTGGTGATCAGCTCATAAACCATCGAGAAGTAGTCCGAAGCCGAGTATGCGATCTCGGCCTTGACCTTGCTCATCTCGATCGACTTTTGGTAGCGGTCGGCTGCCTTCGAGCCGTTCCAACCCGCCCCGTAGGGTTGCAGGATGTCGCCACTACGACGCCAGAAGTTGAGCGTGGTGGGTACAGGCATATTGTACATCACCTTGATACCCAGGTCGAGCGCATCGGGACCAGTCAGCATCGGGCGGAAGAAGATGGTTTCGAGCTCACGGCCCGAGTAGGTCTTGGGGTTTTCGATCAGTTTACTCATAATGTTTTTTGTTTTTTGAAAGGTTTGAAAATAAGGTTAATAAAAGGGTTGGATATTCATCAATTAAAACTTCGCATCGCGGATAGCGTCGGCATCGCGCGAGTATGAGGCGGCGTTAGCGGGCTCTTCGGCCTCACGATCCGAGGGGTCGTCAGTTGGTTCGATATCGGTGGGATGAGCGCCCTCCTGACCGCGACGCAGGGCCTCGACAGCAGCCGAGGAGCGTGCCTCGATGGCTGCATTTTCGACATCGAGCACAGCGCGGGGCTTTGGTTTTTCGGTTGCTGGACGCAGGGTGGCAATCAGACGCTCGGCAGCATCGCTAATGCGAGCCTTTATCGTGCGACGCAAGGCGCCTGCCTCGACGATGCGATCAACCAGACCTGCGTCGAGAGCCTCTGCGGGGGTGAGCCAGCGACCATTGCCTCCATTTTCGTTCATCAGGGCGTTGATCTGTTCCACCGCGCGACCGCTACGCGATGAGTAGATCGCAGCCAGACGTTCGTCGGTCTTGGTGAGCAGGTCGAGGCTCTGTTGCAGATCTACGGCATTGCCCTCGGTTGTACTCATCGAGCGGTGGATCAGGTAAAGAGCATTCGACATCATCTCACGACACCCCTCTGAGGCGGCTTGAGCGATGATTGTCGCAGCCGAGGCGGTATAGCCGTGGCAACGCGTAACGACGTGAGTGTCAAGGTCGCACAATGCATCGTAGATCAGTAGCGCATCGGCCACGTTGCCACCTGTAGAGCGGATGTTGACGGTGATCTGATCGACGTCGAGCGTGCGGATCTGGTCGAGGGCGTGGTTGAACGATTCGTAGGTTGCCACGCTGCGGCTATCGGTGGCGGGGTCGACGCCGATCGTACCTTCGATGTCGATCACAGCCGTGCGGTCGGCTGAGCAACGAATTTCGATAGAGTTTTTCATTTCTGTAATTGTTTGATGGTTTGTTGGTTAAATGTGTCATAGACGGCACGGCAGGCGGTCGAATAGGAGCAACCGAAGTCGATTGCGGCCTGCTCCAAAGCCTCAGTTTTGGCGCGTCCGCGAGTGGTCTGCTCATCGACGTAGAGGGCGATCGCGAGGTCGCGTAAGCGGATTGTGTCGAGCAGTTGGGCGCTGATGAGCCGATTGGTAATGCGTCGGGCACGCAGTGGTGGGCATAGATCGCTGAGCAATCGCTCGATGGGGCGGGTGTCAATGGCCATAAAGGTTCTATATTTAGACTAATTGAACAAATCGACAGCGAGCCACACACTCCTCCTCGCTCCACTCCTCGATGGCATCCAAGCGGTAGAGCTCCTCCTCGCCACCGATCGTGAGTCGGAATGTCGAGCGCAGGTCGCGCCCCGCAGGGTCGGTCGCAATGATGGGTTGCAGGTCGGTGGGCGACAATCGCAACGAGAGGGTGATGCGTCGCGAAGAGTTCAGTTCATCGTAGTGGGCATCGAAGTATTGGTGCAGCCCCTGCTCTCCATCGCGATCCTCGAAGCAGAGCGACCCCTCCTCCGAGTGGAATGCGGCGTGCGGATAGGCACCCACCGACAGTCCCCAACGCTCCTCGTCAGGCAGACTCTTCACGCCATTGTAGAGTAGGATTTTGGTCGGAAAGTTGAGTTGCGCAGGGTCATCGACATCGCGATCACCCACTTGCGGTAGCGAAACCGAGGGTGCGAGCGAGAAGATCGCCGAGGCGTTGATCGTGGGTGCAAAGAGTCGATTGCAACCATCACGCTCGCCCTCATCGGCAAGCTTTGAGTTGACCTCACCGACCCACTCGCCAAAGCGATCGTCGTGCTGCTGGTTGTATCGTGCCACGGCTCCATCGCCCACTTGATAGCGGTGGCGAGTGGCCTGGTCGCCCTGCATTGCGGCCGATTCGACGACAATGGGCAGCGTGTTGATGATGCGGTCGCCCCAATCGATAACGCTCGTGTGGTCAATCATATCGGCAGCCGATTCGATATAGACCTTGCGCTCAATGGGTTCGGTGTAGAATCGCAGGTTGAACATCTCGGCGAGCGCTTCGAGCAGATCGACCTGACGCATATCGTGGTGGAGAACATCGGCCAGAGTGAAGGTCGATCCGAGTGCGGGATTGGGCTGGAACGATGGGTAGGCACGTGTCGAGGCATAGAGCGTCATCGACTGTCCTGCCGTTGCACCTCCGAATGTGATGTGTCGGAACTCGAAGGGCTCCGAGGCCGATATCTCGCGTGGTGAGGTGGCCACCGTAACCTTGACCTCGGTCTGCCCTGTCATCTCGACGTAACCGGCATATAACGCCCAATCGTTCGGGTAGGGAACATAGTTCAGTGCGCCCGTGGGCTTGTAGAGAAGCATTGGTTCGTAGGCAGTTACGGTTGAGGGGATGGAACACAGGGCGTTGTCTGAACTGAATTCAACGGCTATCTGCTCGGTGGTTATCGAGCCGCGACGTGAGATGTACATCAGTCGGTAGCTCGTGTTTGCCGTGTGGTTAAAGACCACGCATCGGTACTCCATTCCTGAGTGGAATGTGGGGCGGTGATCGACAAAGCGGTTGGCCAGCGCAAATGTATATTTGTTCTCGGCATCGAGCCAGATCGTGTTGAAACCCTGCAAGAGGTAGCGTGTCGCGATTCGGTAGTCGGTGGCGTAGTGGACCTGGCAGACGATCGAAGCATTGACCTTCTCGGGTGGCGAGAAGATCGCCTCACCCTCCACCACTCCGAACGAGTCGTCGGCTGCGTGCAGGTCAGATGCGACCTCTGTCGGCACGACCGTATCGACCAGATTCCCAACCGTATTGAGCGAGGTGAATGGATTGGTATAGACCATACCTCGGCTGTCGGCGGTGGCTGTTGAGGCTGTGGTGCGTCCTGCACGGAAACCCATTCGTGCATCCAAGCGTGAGGTGTCGCGCTCGGCAAAACGACCACTCATCACCAATCGATCGAACGGGTGCGAATTGATCAGACGGCTCTCGACCGTGTAGCCGGCATCGGCAAAGATCGCTTCGACAATCTTCGGCACACTCACAAAGGGGTGGAAGTCCGAGAGCGTGGGTATCTGCTGCACGGGCATCA
>JAZOMS010000185.1:0-2736 GCA_045654145.1 Alistipes sp.
TGAGCTACGACGATGAGGCTATGAAGGCTAAGTACGATCAGATCAACTCTGTTTACAAGGAGATGAACCAGCAGTAATCTTGCGGTTCTATATGACTGATAGAGCGAGCTCACCCTTCGGGGTGGGCTCGTTTTTGTTATACCTATTATATACTTATGGTAGTTGAGCAGTTGGTTGTGTTTGGCGTGATAGTTGCGAAGAGTTGATTCAGATAACCATAAATTCAACCAACAGTGAAAACTTTTACAACACTTCTATCATTTGCGATGGCTGTGGGTTGTGTGTCGGCGGTGTCGGCACAATCGCTCACCGTCAGTGCCACTCAGCAGCAATACGACACGGTCGTGCTGGCAACCTATCAAGAGGACGATTATCTGGTTAAACGCTATGTCGTTAATCTCCCGAACGATCGAATGTCGGACTATTCGGTGCGCTATTCGATCAATGCATCTCGCTTGCAGCCCGATTTGGATGACAATAGCGAGGCTCTGACTGCCTTGACGCGCTTCATCGAGCAGACCGTAGCCGACACTGTGGCTCGCATCTCGTCGATTACTATTACGGGCTACGCTTCGCCTGATGGCCCTTATGCCCTTAACGAACGCCTTTCGATGCAACGTGCGCAGGATTTCAAGCACTATGTCGATCGTAAGTTTGATCTCTCGTCGCAATATACGGTTACGACGCGTGGCGTGGCCGAGGATTGGGATAGCTGCCGTGCAATGGTTGAGGCTTCACGCTCGATCCCGCACAAGGACTCGGTGTTGAGGATTCTTAATTCAGCCGCATCGAACGATACTAAGGAGATGCAACTCAAAAAGATGACCGATGTATGGAACTTTATGCGCACCGATATTTTGCCGCCGTTGCGCCGAGTCGATATCGTGATCAACTATGCACAGGGAACGATTGTCGAAGAGCGTACGTTGATCGAACCTGTATTTGAAGAGGAGGTTGTTGAGGAGGTCATCGTGCCACGTGCGTGCGCTGAGTGTGGTGTTGCAGGCTGCCCGTGTGGCGAGGGGTGCATCTGCAATGGCGATGGAATGATCATCGAGGTCGATGACCAACTGCTACGATTGATCTATGGCGTGGTTACAGATCAGATTGATGTCGATCTGATTGAGATCGGAATCCCATCAAATTAATCTTCAAAATGTGGCAAAAGTGAGATTTTTTGCCGAAAAGGTTGATAGCGTCAAAAAAAATTGCTATATTTGTGAAAATCTATTTAAAACATTTCAGAATTATGGCAAACTTACGTAGTCTTAAAAAAGATATCGATTACGTTCTCGAAGAGTTGGTATTCGATTGCGATATGGCTTTCTACTACCAGCCTGAGAAGGAGAAGGAGATCTTCGATCTGATGAAGGAGGGTGTTGACCTGCGTAACGAGATGTTCGGCAAGGTGAACAATCCCTTCGGCAAGAAGCCCCGCGAGGCCGCAGGCAAGTTGGGCAAGATGCCTCGCAAGAGCGATTGCAGCCCCGTGTTGGTTAAGCGTCAGTATGTGGCATTGCGTCAGGAGATCGGCGCTCGTTTCGAGGAGCTTTTCGTTAAGCTGAGCGAGTTGTGCAAGTAATCGTTACGATTTAAGATTCGAACAATCCCAACCGTCCCCATTGTGTGGGGGCGGTTTTTGTTTTTGGTGTAGTTCGGGATCTCTCTTTCGACTGCTTTTGAGGTGTTATTTATGCTTATTGATCGTTGGTCGAATAGGACAATTATGGTACTATATTCCAAAAAAAATACGACGTTGCGAACATTTTATTGGCAAAATATTTGATAATATGAATGTAAAAATGTACATTTGTACCGTAAAATTGTTCCGAACGGCTGTTTTGACGTTTGGGCAAGATAATGAAAATACGATTAAGGTAAAACAGAAAGAATCTCCCTTTTACTCACTAATATTCTCTGAAAATTCGTCCGTATGCGTTCTGCGATACGGGCGAATTTGTTTTTACGGCATTGACCAATTGGGCTGGTGTTAGAATTTCTCTCGTGGCTCAAAAAAACGATTCGCGGAGATGCCTCTGTAAGCGCATCTCCGCGAACACTATCTTTGCTTTGCGAACTGCCTTATTCGGCAATTACTCGATTGTAGGCCAGTATTTCGCGCACCTTCTGCCAATCGACGAATGGACGACGGATGCCATCCTCGAAACGAATTGGGCAACCCAATGCGCAGTCATCAATGTACATATTTGCGTGTACTTTGACCGACGACGTCCACGAACGCTGTTCGGGATTTTCGTTCACGGCATAGAGCTCAATGCCGTTGCGCTTAAACCAAGCCAATGCCTCGTCGAGTAGTTTGCCGCTACGCATTGTGTAGAGTATCAATTGATGACCAGCGGCTACCAACTCCTTTAATACGGGTACGGCTCCGATATCCTCACCGATGTAGGGGTATTCGTGCGTAACGACTGTACCGTCAAAATCGAGTGCGATGATCATTACTTCTTCATGAATTTCTTCAACTTATAGAATAGTGAGCGCTTTTTCGAGTTTCCGGCCTCGCTATGGCTGTAACCGTAACCGTAACCGTAACCATAGCCGTGGCGGTAGCCATAACCATTCTGAGTGGTCGAGCCATTCAGTACCACGCTCATATTGCGGAAACGACCATTGACATACAGACGCTCGATATCGGGCAGCTGACGGCGGTCGAGCAGACCCTCGCGCACGACATAGACCGTAAGGTCTGAGAGTCGGTCGATGATCTGTGCGTCG
>JAZOMS010000186.1:0-6164 GCA_045654145.1 Alistipes sp.
ACGCCCGTAGTCTCCAAATCGAAAAATACGATCGGATTTTTAAGGTTAAGTTGCATTGCTTATGCGTTAATCATCATTGGCATCAACAGCATCAGCGTATCGCTATTCTGCTTGTCGTCATAAACGGGCTTAAAGACACCAGCACGAGTCGAGTCAGCTAATTCGATCTGCACGGTCGGAGTCTCTGTATTAGCCAAAATCTCAACCAAGAAGGTCGACTTAAAACCAATCGTGATAGGTTCACCATCGTAGCTGCACGACAGCGATTCCTTAGCTGAAACCGAGAAATCGAGATCCTGTGCAGTCAGGTTTACCGTGTTGCCTGCAACGTCCATACGGATCAGATTGGTAGCTTGATTCGAGCATACTGCCACTCGCTTGATACCGTTCAACAGTTCGATACGATCGATTAGCACCTTATTGGGATTAGCCGTAGGAATTACAGCATTGTAGTTCGGGTAGTTGCCCTCGATCAAGCGGCAAACCAGAGTATGGCTCGTCAACTCGAAAATTACATTCTTATTATCAAAGCTAACCTTGATTGAATCCTCTTCCTTCAATAGAACGCTCTTCAACAGGTTGGCAGGCTTCTTGGGCAGAATGAATGATGCTGCAACCTCCGACTGATTCTCAGCTGTGTAGCGTACCAATTTATGAGCGTCGGTGCCAACAAAGGTTGTCGCCTCGGGCTGAATGTTGATGAATACACCATTCATTACGGGGCGCAATTCATCGTCAGCCGTCGCAAAGATGGTCTTGTTGATACCTGCAACCAACGTGTCAACATCGAACACGATCTCCTTCTTATCCTCAGCCAATGCAGGCAGTGCCGGATAGCTCATACCCGATACGCCGGGGATTGATGAAACACCGCTATTCCAGAAGATCTTGATCTCCCAAGTCGAGTCATTCACCTCGATAGTTAGGGGCATTTCGGGGAATTCTTTGAGCGAGTCGAGCATTAGTCGCGCGGGAGCTGCAATCACGCCCTCCTGCTCAATATTATCGACCTCGATACTGCCAATCAACGTGGTTTCGAGATCCGATGCGGTAACCTTCAAACGACCGTTGCGCAACTCGAACAAGAAGTAATCGAGGATAGGCAACTGATTCTTATTGCTGATAACTTTGCCCGTGGTTGCCAACAGCGACAACAGAGCAGAACTTGAAACTGAAAATTTCATAACTCTTTGTTTTTCTTTTACTTTTATTGTTTATACTCTTTATATTATCTCTTCTCAGTGGCCAGCCGTTCGAGAGCCATCTCGATCATCTGGCGCACGTATGGTTTATAGTCAGTTTCGACATCGAGCGCAACTCGCTGGGCGATGATCGTGCAGATCGTAGCAGCGCGATGACCCATCAAAGCCGCCAAACCTGCCAATGCCGATCCCTCCATCTCGAAGTTGGTAATGCGACGCTCGCCAAACCGAAACGATTCGATCTTCGAATTCAGTGTATTATCCGCTGGTTCCAATCGCACCCAACGACCTTGTGGCGCATAGAAACCTGGGGCTGAGATTGTAATGCCCTCGGTGGTCGCATTGCGAAATAGCTCAAAAAGCGAGCTGTCAGCATCGATGAAATAGGGCTTGGGTAGCAGATCGCTCCACTCAGTGTGTTCCATAAATGCCCTCTCGATAGCTAAATCACACACCTCATTGCGATCTTTATAGTAATTGAGCAGGCCATCAAAACCAACTGATGAGCGAGAGAATACCGCCTCTCCAACCTTGATGTTGGGCTGAATAGCTCCCGATGTGCCTAAGCGGACAAGTGTCAGTTGACTCAACTCGGGTTTGACTTGACGTGTGGCAAAATCGATATTCGCCAGCGCATCCAACTCGGTTACTACTATGTCAATATTATCGGTGCCAATACCGGTCGAAATTACCGACATCCGTTTGCCTTTGTAAGAGCCTGTAATGGTTACAAACTCACGATTAGCTACGTGGCACTCTTGATTATCAAAATACGATGCAACCATCTCAACTCGCGCAGGATCGCCAACGAGCAAAATAGTGTCGGCAAGCTGCTCTGGTCGAAGATGCAGGTGAAAAATCGACCCATCATCATTGATGATCAACTCGGAAGATGGAATAGTTCTCATATAGTTGCATTTCATATCGCATATATTAATTGGGTAAAAGTACAAATTTTATCGAGAAAAAACAAGCATTTGCTAATAAAATGCCAAATCGCCGAAATTTTTCGAAATTTGATGCAAATTTCTAACTCTTTTATTGTATCTTTACAAGTCAAAAAGGACTAAAATAAACTAAATAACACCTTGTAACAATGACTTTAATTAAATCTATCTCTGGTATTCGCGGCACGATTGGTGGCGTTCAGGGCGAAAACCTCACTCCGGTTGATGTTGTAAAGTATGCAGTAGCTTACACCCGTTTCATTAAGCAAAGTCGTGGCAAAGAGCGAATTAAGATCGTAGTAGGTCGCGATGCTCGTATTTCGGGTCAGATGGTGATGAGCTTGATCGAGGGTACATTGATCGGCTGCGGTGCTTACGTGGTTAATGTCGATTTTTGCACCACTCCTGGTGTCGAGATGGCTGTTACATCTCATCAGGCCGATGGAGGTATTATCATTACCGCTTCGCACAATCCTAAGCAGTGGAATGCTTTAAAGTTGCTCAATGCGAATGGTGAATTCCTGACGGATGAGGATGGCAAGCAGGTACTCGCTTTTGCCGAAGAATTCGACTATGAATTCCCCGATATCGACCATATTGGACGTGTAGTGGCGCGTGAAAACTTCAATTTTAGACACATTGATATGGTGTTGGCACTGCCATTGGTAGATGTCAAGGCAGTTGCCGAGAAGAATTTTAAGGTCGTTGTTGATGCAGTCAACTCGGTGGGAGGTACGGCTATTCCCGAGTTGTTGCGTCGTATGGGTTGTGAGGTTATCGAGCTTAACTGTAACCCCAACGGTCAATTTGCACACAACCCCGAGCCTCTGCCTGAGAACCTAACCGAAATTTCGCAGGTTATCGTGCGTGAGAAGGCTGATCTGGGTGTTGTTGTCGATCCCGACGTTGATCGTTTGGCTTTGGTTTGCGAGAATGGCGCAATGTTTGGTGAGGAATATACGCTGGTTTCGATTGCTGATTATGTGCTGTCAAAGGTTGGCGGCAACACGGTTTCGAACCTCAGTTCGTCGCGCGCTCTGCGTGATGTAACAAATTGGCACGGTGGTAATTACTACGCATCAGCTGTTGGCGAGGTTAATGTTGTTGCCAAGATGAAAGAGGTTGGCGCAGTGATCGGTGGTGAGGGTAATGGTGGTGTAATATACCCTGAACTGCATTATGGTCGTGATGCATTGGTTGGTGTTGGTTTGTTCCTGACTCACTTGGCTGCATCGGGCAAGACTATGACAGAGTTACGAGCTACTTACCCTGCTTACTTCTCGTCGAAGAATAAGATCGAATTGACGCCCGCTATTGATGTCGATGGCGTGTTGGCTCAGATGAAGGAGCATTACAGCCACGAGCAGGTAACTGATATTGATGGCGTGAAGGTTGATTTTGCAGATAAGTGGGTACATCTGCGCAAGTCGAATACCGAGCCCATTATCCGTATTTATGCTGAGGCTAAGTCGATGGAGGCTGCTGACGAATTGGCCGAGAAGATTATTGGCGAAATCAAAGAGATTTGCAACCTATAAATATCTGATACTATGAATAAAAGCAGAGATTATATCAAGCAGAACAGCGAGCGTTTCGAGAGTGAATTGTTCGATCTTTTGCGCATCCCCTCGATCAGCGCACAGAGTTCGCACAAGGGCGATATGGAGCGTTGTGCCGAATGGTTGGCTGCGTCGCTTTTGAAGGCTGGTGCAGACAAGGCTGAGGTTATGCCGACTGAGGGTAACCCCGTGGTGTATGCTGAGAAGATTGTCGATCCGAAGGCAAAGACCGTATTGGTTTATGGCCACTACGATGTTATGCCGGTTGATCCTATCGAGGAGTGGAATACCGACCCGTTTGAGCCGGTAATTAAGGATGGTCGCATTTGGGCTCGTGGAGCGAATGATGATAAGGGTCAGTCGTTTATGCACGTGAAGGCATTTGAGGCAATGGTCAATTGCGGTGAGTTGCCTTGCAATGTGAAGTTTATGCTCGAAGGCGAGGAGGAGATCGGCTCGGCAAGCCTTTATAAATGGTGTCGCGATAACAAGAAGATGCTCAAAGCTGATGTGATTTTGGTGTCGGATACAAGCCTGATTGGTTGGGAAACTCCCTCAATTACTTGCGGTTTGCGCGGTTTATGTTATATGGAGGTTGAAGTAACCGGTCCGAACAAGGATCTACATTCGGGTCTGTATGGCGGTGCTGTTGCCAACCCTGCAAATGTGCTCACTCGCTTGGTTGCATCACTCATTGATGAGAATGGTCATATCACTATCCCTGGTTTCTACGATGACGTTCGCGAATTGACTCCTGCTGAGCGTCGTGCATTTAACAAGGCGCCGTTCTGTCTGCGTGAATATAAGAAGGCATTGGAGATTGGTGATGTCGAGGGTGAAAGTGGTTATACTACTATCGAGCGTACGGGTGTTCGCCCATCGCTCGATGTGAATGGTATCTGGGGTGGCTACATCGAAGAGGGTACCAAAACTGTAATCCCCTCGAAGGCATCAGCTAAGATCTCTATGCGACTTGTTCCCGATCAGGATTATGTGAAGATTGGCAAATTGTTTGAGAAGCACTTCAAGGCAATTGCCCCTAAGAGTGTGAAAGTCAAGGTGCGTGCGCTGCACGGTGGTGCGCCCTACGTTTCGCCCACCGACCTGCCCGCCTATAAGGCTGCGGCTAAGGCGTTGGAGGAGACCTTTGGTAAAAAACCTCTGCCTTACTATTCTGGTGGTTCGATACCAATCATTAGCGGTTTCGAGAAGATCTTGGGCTTGAAGTCAATCTTGATGGGCTTTGGTTTGGATCGTGATGCAATCCATTCGCCTAATGAGAGCTATGGTTTGGATAATTTCTATCGTGGAGTCGAAACTATTATTCTGTTCTATAAGTATTTTGCCCAGTTGAAATAATGTAACGCTTTAAGTAAAATGTGCAGAGATCAACACAATTCGAATCTCTGCCCATTTTATTTTGTGCTCAATGACTTTTGCCCTCTAAACAAAAAACGGACGCAATTTATATTGCGTCCGTTTTTGTTATTTGATTGAATAAAGATTACATCATCTCCTCGTAAGCATACCGAATCGCTCGATTGATCTGCGTGATGAACGGGTGCGTAGTGCGGAATGCTTCGATCACTCTCGGCAATAGATCTGCACTATACAATTCCTCTACGCTTAGTGTTCGTCCTAAACAGACATCTTTCAATTTGAGCAACTCGTCGTATGGCGTTCCTGACGGAAAGCCAGTTGGCGTTCGTTTGAGCGAATAGGAGTGATCGATCTCAAAACCTTTGGCTGCTGCTATCGAGCTGAGCATCTGGTCGCCATTATCCAGAATCTCCTCGCGGATGCTCTTCAAAACAATGGGTGGGATGCACACTGCGCCCGCAGCAAGCAAGCTATGACCGATCATTCCATCTCCCTCAGGTTCAACGTGGAAGTAGTAGCCAGCATATCCAGATTTCTTGCTGTGTGGACATATATAGGCGCTGAAATGGGTCTTATATGGTGACTTGTCATTCGAGAAACGAGTATCACGATTGATGCGGAAGATGCAATCCTTCGGTTTTAGACCTTGCACCTCCGCATCAAACGTGGTAATGCCATCGATCAATTCAGCAGTCAGCTCTTCGAATCGAGTACGCAACACCCTATAACGCGCACGATTAGCGTCAAACCACTGCTTGTTGTTGTTCGCGGCAAGTTCTTTGAGAAATGTAATCGTTTCTCTCATAATTATTTGCAACGATCGATTACCACGCAAATAGAGGATACTGTTCCATCATCTGGTTAACCTCCGCACGAACAGCTGCGATGTTCTCCTCGTTCTCGTGATCGGCCAGCACGCGGTCGATCAACTCAACGATATAGTCCATCTTGTCCTCCTTCAAGCCACGAGTGGTGATTGCAGGAGTGCCGAAGCGCAGACCTGATGTCTGGAAAGGCGAACGGCTGTCAAATGGCACCATATTCTTGTTAACTGTAATATCTGCCTGAACAAGAGT
>JAZOMS010000187.1:0-1828 GCA_045654145.1 Alistipes sp.
AACTACTCGGGTGTTGATCCCGTTGGTAACACAATGTCAGCAGGTGGTGGGGGTACCGGTGGGCAGGGTGACGATGTTTGGGGTATCCCCGCTCCTCGTACCTACTCGTTCGGTGTAAACCTCACTTTCTAAGCTAAGCGAAACATTAGATAACGAACAAATAATACATATATTAATATGAAAAAGATATTTGCAGGTATTATGATGTTGGCCGCAGTAGCTTTCACCAGCTGCCAGGAGTGGCTTGACGTCAACAACAATATCGATGCTCCTGCTCAGGTAGAGTCGCACCTCTATCTTGCAGGTATTATCCAGCAGTTCCAGGGTATCTATTGGGATGCAACATACGCAACCAACGAGTATACCCGTATGATGAACGGTAACAGCAACTACACTGGCCACTTGAATCCTACTGGTTCGGATACCGGTGCTGAGAAGTGGCGTATGACCTACTGGAATCAGGGTATGAACCTTGAAAATATGATCAATCAGTCTATCGAGGCTGAGAACTGGACGTTGGCTGGTATCGGCTACGCTATCAAGGCTTTCTCGTGGGACGCTCTGACCAAGTATCACGGCGATGTAATCTTGACTCAGGCTTTCGAGCCGGGTCGTACTTCGTTCGACTATGACTATCAGGACGTTGTTTACGCTAAGATCGACGAGTGGTATGACACCGCTATCCAGTACTTGGAGATGGAGGATGCTACCTTCTACGGTACTAAGTTGACCAACAACGACTTCATCTACTTCGGCGACAAGGCTAAGTGGATCAAGTTCTGCTACGCAGGTAAGATTCGTCAGCTCTCGTCGTTGGCTAACAAGTCGAACTTCGTTTCGGAGATCGCTCCTAAGCTGGTAGGCTACGCTGACAAGGCTATCCTCTCGAACGCTGACAATGCAACTGTAACCGTAGGTGGTGGCGGTCCCGATGAGCCGTTCAGCGCATACAACAACTTCTGGGGTACTGCTCGTGGTAACCTCGGTACTGGTTACAGCCAGCAGGGTTATGCAGTTCGCGTAATGACCGGTACTGTACCTCTGTACGATGAGGAGGGTAACTATGTTATCTGCGAGGATACTACTATCAATTGGGACGATCGTTACAAGAATCACCTGAACCCCGTTCAGATCATCACCGACACCAACGTAATGGCTGAGGGCCACTGGGATCCTCGTGTTGTTGCTAAGTTGGGTACTTATAGCGATAGCTGCTACCAGAACATTGAGAATTTGGATTCGATCAAGCGCCACCGCTATTATAGCGGTTGTACTCCTTGGGGTCGTTGGAATGTCACCAACAGCACTACCTATGACGGTCAGGGTCGTTGGTTGTACCACGATGCAGCTCCCTACATTCTGATGAACTCGGCTGAGATCAAGTTCTGCGTTGCTGAGGCTTACTTCCGTATGGGCGATAAGACTAACGCACTGACTTGGTGGAAAGAGGCAATCGCTGACGATATGGAGTTCACCGCATCGTACTTGAAGCCCGGTAAGGCTGCTGCAAGCGAGAAGGAGGTAACCGGTGGTGATAAGATCACTAAGGCACTCTTCGATCAGGCTGCTGCTGAGTACTTGGCAGGTCCGTTCGTAGGCAAGATCACCGCTAACGACTTGACTATGTCGCACATTATGATGCAGAAGTACGTAGCTCTCTATCCTTGGGGTTCGCCCGAGATCTGGGTAGATATGCGTAAGAACTTCTACGATGTTGAGTACACTGGTGAGTATCCTCACGTAGACAACGGTTGGAACAAGACTGAGGTACAGCAGAAGCGCGACGATGATCCTACTAAGGTATTCAAGGGCTACTATCTGGCACCTG
>JAZOMS010000188.1:0-4039 GCA_045654145.1 Alistipes sp.
AAGTTCTCACGAGCAAGCCTTGTAACCAATCTATTGCTCCGCCTCGACGAGATGTCGCGTGAGGAGGTGATGGACGTGAAGGAGTTAGCCAAGCTAAGCCGAGTAGTCAAAGAACTCGACAAGCAAATTGGACTAACCGAATACGTCGACTGCTTTATCTCCTTCGGCGAGTGGTTGCAACGCCATCCCGAGATCTCCGAGGAGATTAAGGCGACGATGTCGGGTCAGGGCACATCATTCT
This sequence comes from Alistipes sp., assembly GCA_045654145.1. Taxonomy (GTDB): domain Bacteria; phylum Bacteroidota; class Bacteroidia; order Bacteroidales; family Rikenellaceae; genus Alistipes. The sequence goes on from JAZOMS010000188.1 coordinate 242, forward strand.
GGTCGCGATTCCAAAAAGCCGTCAACGATGCTCAGGATAAGTTCATTAATGATTTGGTAACACAGTAATGGCACGATCAAAACATAAAGCGCAGCTTCGGTGGGAACGATGGCGTGAGTTGGTGTACACGACAAGCGATCAGGATACAGATCTGTTGGCTGAACGCGCCGCACGTATTGCCAAAGCGAAGAGCTCGTACAAGTTCTTCGCGATGTCTTATTTCCCACAATATGCCACGGCTGAAACTCCCGATTTTCACGTAGACTTGGCTAACAAGGTGAAGCGCAACCGTACTATCAAGGCGCTGGTACGATGGGGACGTGCACAGGCTAAATCGATCGTATGCGACTTTATTATACCGCTATGGCTTTGGATCAATGGCGAGGACATCTACTTGGTGTTGATCGGCAACACGCAGGACAAGGCAATCAAGCTGCTCGCCGACCTCAAAAGCGAGTTCGAGAGCAACGAACTGCTACGCGCTGACTTCGGTGATCAGACAACCAACACCTGGCGAGATGACTACTTCGTATGTCGTGAGCGTTTCGTGGCGGCGGCACTTGGTATGGGGCAGGAGGTGCGAGGTTTGCGTAGAGGTGGCCGACGTCCTAACTTCTGCATTTGCGATGACTTGGAGGATAAGAACACTGTCAAGAACCCGAAGATCCAGGACGAGGTGGTAACGTGGATCCTCGGATCGTTGTTGCCCACGATGGACGGTCCAACTCGTCGAGCCCTCTTCCCCAACAATAACTTTGCACCTCGCACAATCCAATCAGAACTCGAAAAGCGTAACCCTTATTGGTTGGTGCATCGAGTCGATGCGACCGTTGGTCCGTCGCTCACGCCGCGATGGGCGAGCAAGTACCCAGCTGATCACTTTATCAAGATCCGCGAGGAGATTGGCTCGGTAGCCTTCGAGGCTGAATACAACAATCGTCCGTGGATCGAGGGTAAGATCTTCACACAGGAGATGATCGATCGTTGCTGGTGCGAAGTTCCGACGCTCAAACGCTATCAGCACATCGTCGGTCATTGGGACCCGGCATACTCTGGCAAGAACGACTATAACGCTGTCAAGGTGTGGGGTCTGCACGACCACCGATTCTATCTTCTCGGAGGCTTAGTCGATCAATGTACGATGCGCAGAGCCGTCGACTGGATCCAGCGCTATGATATCGAGGCCAGACAAAAGAATGCAATCATTCATTGGAGGGTCGAGAGCCAGTTCTGGAATGAACCGCTACGACAGGCAATTGCTGACAGCAACAAGCAGTTCCTTCGTCAGCTCAATATCTCGGTGGTAGATACGCCGAGAACTAAGAAACTGGATCGTCTGATGGCTATGTGCCCCTACTACGAGATTGGCAAAATACGCTACGACGAGCAACTCAAAAATGATGTAGATATCCTTGAAGGAGTTCGGCAGCTGATGGGTATCGAACCAGGATATCGAACACACGATGACTCGCCCGATGCTGATGAGCGAGCAGTCGCAGCGCTGGCTGCCTTTGATCGAGCGTTCTCATTCAGCCCTCAAATTGCACAAGCAACAAATTCACGTAATACTAACTATTAGCTTATGAAAAAACTGTATAAACGTATTAAAAAACGCATATCAGAGTGGTTTTTCCGCCGACAGCTGGCTAAGGCAGTGGATCAGGCTATCACCCTACACAACCGAGACAAAAAGACTTACTATGTCTTACACTGGAACAATCGATTGTTGGTAGTATCGACTGCCGATCTGAAACGATGGCAGCATTCAGGATACATTCGTCAGGGCGTATCGCTCGCAGACATTCGACGCAAAGCACTCTATAAAACTAAATAACTATGTACGTCGTAGAATCTGACTTTTATAACCTCATAGCAAAAGATGACTTTGATGCAGCTCTCGACGAGGGATTCACCTCGATGGAGGCAATTACGCGCACTGCCTGCTCAATGGTGCAGGGATATCTGTATCAGCGTTACCGTATCAAAGCCGAGTTTGCACGAGAGGGCGAAGAGCGCAATGCCCATCTGGTGATGATCGTCTGCGATATCGCCTTGTATTTGCTGTTCAGCGGCATTCCAGGTCGATTATCCGACGATGATATTCGCACCACCCGCTATAATGCCGCTATTCGCTGGCTTGAAAATGTGGCAGCAGGGCGCCTTGGTGCCGGGATTCCCACATTGACGGATCCCGAGCAGAACGGCACTGACCCCGAGCAAGATCCAGACTATTATGCCGGCATTCGTTTCGGCAGTGAACCTAAACTTACTAATCACTATTAATATATGCGTTTACTGAAATTATTGGGCAAAAAAACAGAACCAAAAGAACAGGCTACCGACCCGCGAGTTCAGAACGTTGTTCGTCAAATTAGTAAGCGGCGCAATGCACTCATCGAACTCGACGAGCAAACACGATCGTTCATACGTCAGGATATCGGTCGTTGGCGACGCGCCCACGAGGCAGCGGTGGATGTCCAGAATCCGCGACGTGCTGATCTCTATAACGTCTATGCTGACGCAATGCTCAACGAGCATTTGGAAGGTTGCCTTGGTCAGATAGAAGACGCTGTTAAAGCGCGTAAGTTCGTCATCAAAAGTGCCAAAAGTGGCAAAGAGATCGAGGATAAAACAGCAATGCTTCAAGCACCGTGGTTCGGAGAGTTTCTGCACCTTGTACTCGAAACAGAGGCGTGGGGTCATTCACTCGTCGAGTTAGGCAACATCATCGATGCGCGCGGGCAGCGTATCATCGACAAGATCACCCTAATCCCTCGCGAGCACGTAGTACCCGAACGTGGTTTGATCCTACCGAACATCAATGATGACTTCTCTCGCGGTATTGACTATCGCAACAATCCCAAGCTCTCGCCCTATCTAATCGAGATCGAGGCGAAGGATCCGCTTGGATTGTTACTCAAAGTTGCGCCCTCGACGATATCAATCAAGAACGCAGCTGGCTTCTGGGATACCTTTGCCGAGATGTTCGGTATCCCGGTTCGTTGGGCATCGTCGCCGAGTGATGATCCTGCCGATAAAGCCTCGATTATGTCGGCGTTGCGACAGATGGGAGCAGCTGCTTATGCACTCTTCCCCGAGGGTACCGAGATCCATTTCCTCGAAACGCAAAAAGGTGATGCCTTCGAAGTATTTGACCGCCGTATTGTTCGTGCGCAGAACAACATCTCGAAAGCCATCTTAAAGCAGACGATGACCCTCGAAGATGGCTCATCGCTCTCGCAGGCAAAAGTGCATCTTGACATCTTCGACCGAGTAATTGATTCGCGTTTGGAAAAGATCGCCAATATCGTCAATTGGCAGTTGCTCCCCAAGTTGCAGGCGATGGGCTTGCCCTTCACCGATGATGACCGCTTCGAGTGGGACGAAACAATCAGCTACACGCCCGAGCAACAATTGGAGATCGAGAAGATGGTACTGCAATACTTCGAGGTTGATCCGTCATATTTTGCCGACAAATACGGCGTTCAGATCACTGGCATCAAGCAGCAGCCAATGCTTGGCGGGATAACCGCCGAGCTTAAAAAAAAAGTCCTGACCACGGCGGAACTGGACCAGCTTTACGGGCTGAACGCTACGACGGCAAAATAGCCGCCGAGACCCTTGTGCAACTCTTCGAGGGTGAAGAGCCGGAGTTCGACGAGCTCTCGCTGAACTTCACCATCGAAGAGTTGCGCGAAGCTCTGATCGGAGGCTATGGCGAGGAGGCTACCAAACTGCAATGGGGTACTCCTGATGCCGAGATGGTGCGACATCTCCATCGTAACGTATATCAATTCT
>JAZOMS010000189.1:0-11022 GCA_045654145.1 Alistipes sp.
GTCGTGTCCGAGTAAATCGAGTACGAAACGCTATCCTTCAACTTCGAACGATACTCGGCAATCTTCTTATCGGCTGTCTGGCGATCCTGACGAGCCCCCTTTGTGTCGCGCAACATATAACGGATGTTGCCTCGGTTGATATAGGCATTGGCGAAATCGGGATAGAGCTCGATGGCACGGTTGTAGTCATTCAGAGCCGCCTTCAAATCACCTAGCTGGGTGTGCAGCAGTGCGCGATTGTAATAGACCAGCACGTTTTCGGGCGTGTAGTATGCCACCTGATTGTAATCTTCCATAGCACGGTTGTAGTCGCCAATATGCGAGCGAACGATCGCGCGGTTGAAATATGCGAGCGAGTTGGTCGAATCGAGTTCGATTGTGCGGTCGAAATCCGACAGCGATTCAATGGGTCGGTTCAAGTAGGTGAGTACGGTGGCGCGATTGAAGAATGAAAGCAGATAGCTCGAATCACACTCAACAGCCTTGTTGAAGTCAGCTAATGCCTCATCGTATTTATGCTGGGCCATCAGCAGCGATCCGCGACGATTGTAGCCGTCGGGATTCTCACGGTTGGTGCGAATTGCGAGGTTGTAGTTGTCGTAAGCCGCTACGGTATCTTTAAGATATAGGTAACTCGTGCCACGATTGATATAGGCGTCGATCACCTTGGCGTCGTGGCGAATGAACATATCGAAATCCTCGATCGCCTCCTTGAACTGCTGGTTCAGCAGACGAGTAACACCTCGGCTGTAATATGGGTTTGGTAGGTCGGGACGCAGGTCGATAGCCTCTTGAAAATCGCGTAGTGCATCGTCGTAATTGCCTAATCGTGAGCGTGTAATGGCACGGTAGGTATAAGCGTTGGTAAATACGGGATTCTTCTCGATTGCACTTGTGAAATCGACTTCGGCTCCCAGCAGATCATCGAGATTATACTTGGCAATACCACGCAGAAAGTATGCCTCGTAAGCCTCTTCATCGAACCGCAACAGGATGTTGAGCGTTTTGATCGCCTCCGAATAGTTATTCTCAATCAGAAAGTGGCGGCCAACCCAAAAGAAGTACTCTTTGTTGTACTGAGCCGAGGACGAGCGTGCAACAAAGATCGAGAGCACTGTGAGCAGACCGATTATATATCTTCGCATACGAAAAAGTTCTTTATTTAAGATGTCAAAGGTACTAATTTTTTTTGAATATTCTATGCTTTATCTCCACGATAGAGTAATAACTCTATAATCGGAAGTCGAAATATTGCTAAGCTAACTCTCGAATGATAAAAAGCCGAGATTTTATTTGGGGTTTTGGTGAAAAAGCATTAACTTTGACAGCAATTTATTTTTGCATTGATCGTAAAAATTAAAACCAAACAGATGAAAAAAGTAGATGTTGTACTCGGCCTGCAATGGGGCGACGAGGGCAAAGGTAAAATGATAGACGTTTTGACGCCTAACTACGAGGTGGTTGCACGTTTTCAGGGTGGTCCCAATGCGGGTCACACGCTCGAATTCGAGGGACAGAAGTATGTCTTGCGTTCGATCCCTTCGGGAATCTTTCAGGGCGGTAAGGTCAATATTATAGGTAATGGCGTGGTGCTCGACCCGATTCTGTTCAAAGAGGAGGCAACGGCGTTGGCTACCAGCGGCCACGATCTGACCAAGCGTCTTTACATCTCGAAGAAGGCTCACCTGATTATGCCGACCCACCGTATGCTCGATGCAGCTTATGAGGCAGCGAAGGGTAGTGCTAAGATTGGTACTACGGGTAAGGGTATTGGTCCCACCTATACCGACAAGATTAGCCGTAACGGTATTCGTGTTGGTGATATTTTCCGCGATTTCAAGTCGATCTATGCTGCGGCAAAGGCTCGCCACGAGGCTACATTGAACTCGCTCGGTTACGAGTATGACGTAACGGAGTTGGAGCAGCAGTGGTTCGAGGGTATCGAGTATCTCAAACAGTTCAATATTATCGATAGCGAGCAGACGGTGAATGATCTGCTGATGGCCGACAAGAGTATTTTGGCTGAGGGCGCACAGGGTACGTTGCTTGATGTTGATTTTGGTTCGTATCCTTTTGTTACCTCATCGAATACGGTTTGCGCAGGTGCTTGTACGGGTTTGGGCGTTGCTCCCAACCGCATTGGCGATGTGTACGGTATCTTCAAGGCATACTGCACTCGTGTGGGTAGCGGTCCGTTCCCCACTGAGCTGTTCGACGAAACGGGTAAGCAGTTGCGTGATATCGGCCACGAGTATGGCGCAGTAACGGGACGTGAGCGTCGTTGCGGCTGGTTGGATTTGGTTGCACTGAAATATTCGATTATGATCAACGGTGCAACGGCTCTGATTATGATGAAGGCTGACGTAATGAATGACTTCGACACGATCAAAGTGGCTGTTGGCTATGAGATTGATGGCGAGCGCATCGAACATTTCCCCTACTCGGTTGATTGCGAGATTAAACCGATCTATGCCGAGTTGAAGGGTTGGAGGTGCAACATTAACGATATTCGTTGCTATGAGGACTTCCCCGTGGAGTTGAAGGAGTATGTTGAGTTCATCGAGCAGCAGACAGGCGTACCCGTGAAGATCGTTTCGGTGGGTCCCGACCGTGAGGCAACAATCGTACGATAAGAGTTACTAACCTAAAAAATACTAAGGCTATGAAGAGATTTGGTGTAATGTGTATGACGCTTGCTACGGTAGCGATGTTGTTTACAGGTTGCGGCGCGTTGAAGGGTGGCGCGATTGGTGGTGCTGCGGCTGGCGCTTTGGGCGCAGGTATTGGTGCATTGGCTGGTGGCGGCAAGGGTGCTGCTATCGGTGCAGGTATTGGTGTTGCAGTAGGTGCAACGGCTGGCGCTCTTATTGGCAAGAAGATGGAGAAACAGAAGGCTGAATTGGAGTCGATCGAGGGTGCAGATGTTGAGACTGTAACCGATACCAACGGTTTGGACGCATTGAAGGTAACTTTCGATAGTGGTATTCTCTTCGCAACCAACAAGAGCGATCTCACCGCAACATCGAAGGCTTCGCTCGATAAGTTCGCAATCAGTTTGTTGCAGAACCCCGAAACTGACGTAACGATCTATGGTCATACCGATTCGACTGGTTCGTTGGAGGTTAATCAGCGCATCTCGTTGCAGCGTGCCCAGTCGGTGCAGAACTATCTGCAATCGAAGGGTATCGAGGCAGGTCGTATCGTGAAGGTTGAGGGTAAGGCTTACACTGAGCCAGTGGCATCGAATGACACTGCTGAGGGTCGTGCTGCTAACCGTCGAGTTGAGGTCTATATCTCGGCTAACGAAACGATGGTAGAGCAGGCTGAGGCAGGCACTTTGAAGTAATCTGCTGACGCGGTCGCAAAACAAATTGCCGCTCCACAATGCGCGGGGCGGCAATTCTGTTTTTGTTCGGGGCGCTGTTATAATGCAGGCTGGCGGACAATCACTCGGTCCTCGGCGCCAAAGCTGTTGGCAATGATTCGCACGGTGCGTTGCTTGCCCGAGTTGTTGGGAGTGAAGCTGATTTTGATCCCCGAATTCCATTCGGCCAGCGCGCGTGTCATTTCGTAGTAGTCGATCACCTCGACAATCTGACACCAATCTTTATTGTTGCTACCAACGTAGCTCATTCTGACACCGTCGATACCTGTCGAATTGACGGGAATAATCATCTCGCCACCCGCAGCCGAAACCTCGTAGCTGCGTTCGTAAAACTCGACATCGGGGATATCGCAACCCGCAAAAGTGGTCGTCGATAACAAAAGCAGAAGTGGAAGTAAGCGTTTCATATTCGTTCTGTTTTAGTAGTTTATACAGCGCAAATTTACCCCCCCCCGCGGATTTTCCAAATTTTGCAGTTAAAAAATGCGTTTTGAAGCTCATTTTAACTAAAAACAGCCGCTCCTCACGCTGAGGAACGACTGTTTCTATTGGAATATCGCGTTTCTCGCAACTTTTAGAAGATGAAGCGTGAACTGATCTCCTTGTAGTTGTAAACTCGGTCGATAACGTCAGCAAAGATGTCGGCAACACTCAGCACGGTGAACTTCGACAGATCCTTAGTCTGATCCAGCGGAATAGTGTCGGTAATGATTACCTCCTGCAATGCGCTGTTGTTGATACGATCGTAAGCGGGACCCGACAGAATTGCGTGGGTAGCAACAGCACGAACGCTCTTTGCGCCCTTCTCCATCAACATATCAGCAGCCATCGTAATCGTACCTGCGGTGTCGATCATATCGTCGAGAATGATCACATTGCGACCTTCAACATCACCGATAGCGGTCATCTTACCAACGACGTTAGCCTTTTCGCGCTGCTTGTGGCTGATGATCATCGGCGCACCCAGATACTTGGCATAAGCGCTTGCACGCTTAGCACCACCCATATCGGGCGAAGCCACCGACAGATCCTCGATGCCCAGCGAGTTGATATAGGGTACGAAGATACCACTTGCGTAGAGGTGATCAACGGGAATATCGAAGAAACCCTGAATCTGATCAGCGTGCAGGTCCATAGTCATAATGCGATCCACACCTGCGGCACGCAACAAGTTTGCAACCAACTTAGCGCCGATCGAAACGCGGGGACGATCCTTGCGATCCTGACGAGCCCAACCGAAGTAGGGCATAACAGCGATTACACGGTGAGCCGAAGCGCGGTGAGCAGCGTCGATCATCAGCAAAAGCTCCATCAGATTTTCTGCGGGCGGGAATGTTGATTGAATGATAAATACCGTGCAACCACGAATACTTTCGTTGTAAGCGGGCTGGAATTCACCATCGCTAAATTCGAGAACTTGTGAGTCGCCGAGTTCGCTGCCGTAGCTGCGGGCGATCTTCTCTGCCAGAGGTCGCGAACCACGGCAAGCGAAGAATTTGATTTTGTGGATAGCCATAAAGTTTGGTATGATCGTTAGTTTTTACAAAATTACAATTTTATTCGGCTTGTTCGTCTGTTTTGGTGTCGTTTTTTTCAACATCATTCAAACATTTATCGATAAAGTCCAATATTTCGTCGCGTCCACGTCCCTTTTCCGACGAACTGACGAACATAGTGGGCATATCTTCCCACTGTTCGGAGAGTGTGCGTTGGTATCGCTCGACGCTGCGTTTGAGTTGGGCGGCCGATAGCTTGTCAGCTTTGGTAAAGACCAGCCCGAAGGGGATGCCCTGCTGACCAAGCATCGTGATGAACTCCAAATCGATGCGCTGAGGTTCAAGTCGAGAGTCGACAAGCACAAACAGATAGTGCAATTTGCGCGCCTTGGTAACGTAGTCGGTGATGAGTTTCGAGAATCCGCCACGCACATCCTTCGATACGCGAGCATAGCCATACCCAGGCAGATCGACCAAATACCACGCATCGTTAATGATGAAGTGGTTGATCAGGCGGGTTTTGCCAGGTGTGCCCGAAACCTTTGCCAACTGACGTTGGGTGAGCATATTGATCAGCGACGACTTGCCCACGTTGCTTCGACCGATGAATGCAAACTCACGGAGGTTGTCATCGGGAATTTGTTGCAGTTTTTGGCTGCTACATTTGAATTGGGCTTTGCTGATAATCATTCGGTTGCGGAATTTAGATGACAAAGATACAATTTTTTTGCCCAAAAGTCAAACTCGATACATCATATTATTAAATTAATTTCAGAAATAGACTTGTAGAATCGCTCCAAAAGTCCTATCTTTGAGCCTGCTATTATTAAGTAAATCAGAACAGATGAAACGTTTTATATTATTGATTATGACTCTAATACCAACGATCGCAATGGCGCAACGCCAAGTAACCGACGCCGAGGTCGAGGCACTGCACGACCGTATTATTTCGATCGATACGCACAACGACTTTTCGCTGGCATACTGTTTTCCAAACGGTAAATATTCGACAACCAAAGGTCAAGTGTCGTTCGACAAGATGATCGAAGGTCGTTTGGATTGTGCTGTTTTTGCGGCATATATTGATCAGGGCGAGTGCGATGACGCAGGCCACGCTTGGGCACGCAATCGTGCTGAGGTTATGATCGAGGGTTTGAAGCGTTATGCAGCCGAGCACGTCGATGTGGCTGAGGTCGTCTATTCGTCTGCGGATATCGAGCGAGCCAAAGCGAGCGGTAAGCGTGCGATGATGATCTCGATCGAGAACTGCTACTGTTTCGGCACGGATACGACAGCTGTTGAACATTTCTATAATTTAGGTGTCCGTATGGCGACGCTGACACATAATGGTGCAAATGAGGTGGCAGATACGTGCGTTGATCAAGGCAAGAAGGGTGGTGTTACCGAGTTTGGTCGCAAGGTGATTGCAGAGATGAACCGCTTGGGTATGGTTGTCGATGTTTCGCACGCCTCGCGTATGGCGACATTGCAGGCTGTGGAGTTGAGCGCAACACCCATTATTGCCTCACACTCGGGCGTTTATGCCATCAAGGCTATCCGTCGCAACCTTTCTGATAAGGAGATTCGGGCAATTGCTGCAAAGGGTGGCGTGGTGCAGATTTCGATCGTGCGCTCGTTTATCTCGAACAAGCCGAAGGGCGAGGAGAGTTTGGCCGATCTGCTGTCTCACATCAACCATGTAGTTAAGCTGGTTGGTGTCGATCACGTGGGCTTTGGTTCCGATTTCGATGGCGGTGGCGGTATGAACGGTTGTCGCAATATGTCGCAGATGAAGAACATAACGCGTGCGCTGATGGAGGCAGGTTATTCGGATGAGGATATCGCCAAGATGTGGGGTGGTAATACGATGCGAGTCTTCAAAGTAGTCGAGGCTTATGCCGCTGCACAGCGTCAGTAGGGTAGTCGTCAAAAAAATTAACGGCTGAACATCAATGAGGTGTTCAGCCGTTTTTTGTGTAATTATTTCAATGGCGAATCGGGCTCACGTGCCATTACCATATAGAACAGACGATCCAGCAATGCAGGCGAGAATTTCTTGATGAAATGCGTCAAGCGACCCTCATACTCCATCAGACACAGGCGTTTACGGTGCTTAATTCCACGCATTACGATGCGAGCCACTTGTTCGGCTGTCATCATCTTATCCTCGTTGCGTGGGGTCTCGCCTTGCGAAGTTCCATCGGCAGTTAGTGCCGAAAAACGGACATTCGAAGCTGTAAATCCGGGGCAAGCGACCATTACGTGCAACCCATTTTTGAGGTTTTCGATACGGAGCGTTTCGAGGAATCCGGTCATTGCATATTTCGATGCAGAATAGCCTGTACGCGCGGGTAGACCGTGCAGACCTGCCACCGACGAGATGCCAACAATTGATCCACGCGACTGCTGCAAGTAGGGGAGTGCATATTTGCAGCAATTTACCGTACCCCAAAAATTTACGTCCATCAATCGGTGTAGAACGCTCAGATCGCAATCATCGAACAGTGCGCGCATCGAAAGACCAGCATTGCAGATCAGTATATCGATGCCTCCGAATGTGTTTACCGCACATTCAATCAGGCGTTTGCAATCCTCCTCTTTGGTTACGTCGGCTGTTGTATATGCGGCAGCACCACCTGCGGATTTAATCTCAGCTGCCACTTCTTTCAATTTGTCGCCACTTCGTGCGCCCATTACCACGTTTGCTCCTGCGGCTGCAAACTCGCGTGCGAGAGCTAATCCAATGCCCGACGAAGCGCCTGTTACGATGACGGTTTTTGCTTTGAAATTCATAGTGTTATCTAATTTTTATTCTTCAATTTCGATTAATAGGGTGTCGTATGCCAACTCGATGCCCTTAGGTAGGCGCTCCGATGCGAGTGCGTGCAAACCAATGTCGTGCGACATATGTGTCAGGTAGGCGCGACGAGGTTTTACTCGATCAATCAGTGCGAGAGCCTCCTCGACGGTGAAGTGCGATATGTGGTCGCGCCAGCGCAATGCATTGACAATCAATACTTCCACGCCTTGTAGCTTTTCGACTTCGCTCGTTTCGATCTGCTTGAAATCAGTCAAGTATGCCAATTGCCCAATGCGATAACCTGTAACCTCGAAACGGTCGGAGTGCTGTCCTCGAATGGGTATAATCTGCACCCCTTTGACCTCGAAAGGCTGACTATGGTCAAATTCGTGGAGCGTAATTTCGGGTACACCACGATACTTGTTTTCGGCAAAGGCGTAGTCAAAATCTTTACGCACGCAAGCGGCAGTTCGAGTCGTAGCATAGATGTCAACTCGGTGAATTATTGGAAAGTCAACAAAGTTAAAAGCGCGTACATCGTCAATTCCGCCCGTGTGATCTTTGTGTTCGTGGGTGAGCAAAATGGCGTCGATATGTCGCACGCCTGTGCGTAACATCTGGTAGCGAAAGTCAGGACCAGCATCGATCACGATGCGTTTATCGCCGATCTCGACCATTGCTGAGGTGCGCAACCTGACATCACGTGGATCGCTTGATCGACACACTTCGCAACGGCAACCAATCGTTGGCACACCTTGCGAAGTTCCTGTTCCGAGAAAGGTTAAACGCATAGTGATCAATAGTTTAGTGAATCAAATTGACGCATATATCGTGCAACGAAATCAGACCAAACAGATCGGCAATACTCACCAAAACCACGACGACCATAAAATATTGCAGGAATTTCGTCCCCCAATGGATGCCGTAGTGCGATGCGATATAGGTGCCGATGATGTTGCCGAATGCGTGTAGCAGACCGACAGCGTAATCGACCTGTCCGTGTAGCATAAATATGATCAGCGAGAATGGGGTAGCGACAAAGATCACAAAGCCCTTGATAACGTTGGCGGTAATAATATCCAGGTGCATTGTCGTCAGTGTGATAGCTAAAATCAAGTATCCCAACCCGATATAGACATAACCGCCATAGAAACCAATCAATAGGAACCAGAGATAATGCCACCACTTGATGATCAATCCGTGTCCGCCGTGTATGTGAGTCTTGGCGAAGAGCATATAGGCTAAAATAGCAAACAGTACTACGCCCATACAGATCTTGAAGACCGTTTCGTTGATTTGAGTGGCCACCAGCGACCCTGCGATATTGCCGATAATTGCAGGGATTGACAACTTCAATCCGCTACGAATATCGAGCAGGCGTTTCTTGATGAATACGGCTGACGAAGTGAGGTTTTGCAATACGACAGCAATTCGGTTTGTGCCGTTGGCGACACCGATTGGTAGTCCAAGAGCCATAAATACGGTCATCGACATAATCGCACCGCCACCAGCCAACGTATTGATAAAGCCGACAGCTATGCCCGATACGATCAGTAGTATAATCATTTCGATTGTCATCTTTTCTATCTCTCTTTTATAAATAATTCAAAGTCGTCAGCATCGTGCTCAACGGGGAATTTACATCGAAAAGCCGATTGCGTATCAGTGTCGAGCTGCGTCTCGAATATTCCGATTTGCTCAGCGGCATTTGTCTGTTGTTGTCCGCGAAAATCGAATACCGTCGAACCTCCCTCGTAGTGCGTTGTCGGGTCGTTACCCACACGGTTGACTCCGATCACGTATGCCACATTCTCGATAGCTCGTGCGCGAAGCAATGTACTCCACACTTCGGCTCTGGCTGCGGGCCACGAGGCGACACATATCATTGCGTCATAGTCGCCTCGATTACGCAACCATACGGGAAAGCGCAGGTCATAACACGTTGCCAACAAATATCTTATGCCTCGCCATTCGACTATCTTGCGTTCTATTCCGGCCTCATACTCATCACCTTCGCCTCCTATCGAGAATAGGTGGCGTTTGTCGTAATGCTCCGAGCGATCAGGCATCACAAATAGAAAGCAATTGCGAAAACGCTCTCTGCGTCTGACGATTAACGTTCCGCAGATGGCGCAGTTATGTCGCTTGGCTATGCGCTGCATTACCTCGACGATCGCTTCCTCAGCCTCGGCCGCTTTGGTGGGGTCGGTAGCGAATCCCGTAGCGAAGGTTTCGGGCAACACATATAGGTCGCACGAGGGTTGATTGTCGATCATATCCTCGATTGTGCGAAGGTTTCGATCGACCGACTCCCACTCGATATTATGCTGAATGAGGGCGACTTTTGCGTACATTGCAGGTTAAACTAAAACTTCTTTCTCACAAATATACGAAAAATCCTCGAAAAAAGTTACCTTTGTACGATGAAAACGTTCCTTGTGGGCAAATTATTTTTTCGAATATGATAAAAGCTGGTCGCTACCAAACCCTCACAGTCGGTCGCATTTCCGACTATGGTCTATATCTCACTGATGGTGAGGAGAACGAAGTTCTGCTCCCGAATCGTTATGTGTCGCTCTCCGATAAGGTTGGCGATGAGAAATATGTCTTTGTCTATCACGACTCGGAGGATCGTCTGGTGGCTACGACCGAAACCCCGCTTGCGACCGTAGGTCAAGCAGCTTGTTTGCAGGTGGTTGATAAGACTCTGCACGGTGCATTCCTCGATTGGGGTTTGCAGGGTAAAGACCTTTTCCTGCCCAACCGTAACCAGCAGGGCGGCGTGATGGTTGGTCATAAATATATTGTATATGTTTATGAGGATAATATCACCTCGCGCTCGGTGGCGACGATGCGTACCAAGACCTACATCAACAACGACACGATTACCGTGGCTCCACGCCAAAAGGTCGAGATACTGATCTGCTCCGAGTCGCCGATCGGCTACCGTGTGATTGTGAACGACCGCCATTGGGGTATGATCTATAAGAATCAGCTGTTCCGCCCCGTGCGCATTGGCGAGCGAACCGAGGCTTACGTCAGTCGTATCACCCCCGACGCTCGTATCGACCTGAGCCTGCAACAGCAGGGTTTGGAGCAGGTGCGCGACTCGGCTGATGAGTTGATTGCATTGTTGAAGAATCACGACGGTGAACTGCCCGTCAACGACGATACCGCACCTGAGCGCGTGCACGAGGTGACGGGTATGAGCAAGAAGATGTTCAAGCGTTCGCTGGGTATGCTGCTCAAAAGTGGTCGTGTTGAGATCACTGATAATGGAATTAAACTCAAATAGTTATGTCGTCGAAACTGCAAACTGCCGAGCGCGTGTCGCACGCCGA
>JAZOMS010000190.1:0-3046 GCA_045654145.1 Alistipes sp.
GTCGATCGTTGCCGAGTGCCGTAAGCTGCATTGCTGACCAACGATTGGGTCTCAATCAGATATGGGCGTATGCCATCGACCGCAGCACCCACGGCAATACCGCTCAGTGGCTCGTCATAGTGCGAAAGGAGTATTTTCGACGGATTATCGACCTCGATCAGACCCTCATTGCGCATCTCGAAAACTCCGATCTCGAACGTCGCACCGAAGCGATTCTTGATACCTCGCAGAATGCGATAGACGTTGTTGCCATCGCCCTCGAATTGAAGTACAACATCGACGATATGTTCCAAGATCTTCGGACCTGCAATGGTGCCATCTTTGGTTATGTGGCCGATGATGAAGATCGATGTACCGGTGCTTTTAGCATATTTGAGTAGTGTGGCAGCGCACTCGCGTATCTGCGAAACACTACCTGCTGATGAATCTATTAGTTCAGTGTAAACAGTTTGTATTGAGTCTATTATGACGATATCAGGTGCGATCTCTTCGATCTGTGCAACGATATTTTCGAGCAAAGTTTCGGAGTAGATCAAGCAATTTTCGTTCGACGTTCCGATGCGCGACGCACGCATTTTGATCTGCTGGGGCGACTCCTCGCCCGACACGTAGAGCGCCTTCAACCCGTGCTGAGCGAGTGCCAATTGCAGACTGAGGGTCGATTTGCCGATACCTGGTTCGCCACCCAACAGCACGAGTGATCCGCGCACCAAGCCGCCTCCCAAAACACGATTTACCTCGCTGTTACCTAAGTCGATACGCTTATGCACTTGATCCTCGATCTGGGCGATAGTTTGCGGACGCGATTGGGGGAGGTGCGCCACAGCCGCAGCTGAGGCTGTCGAACTCTTGGCGATGATCTCCTCGGCAAATGTGTTCCACTCGCCACACGAGGGGCAACGGCCTATCCATTTAGGGGCCTCGTAGCCGCAGTTGCGACAGAAAAATGCCTTTTTGACCTTTGCCATATAATCCACTAATAATGTTCAAGTTGCCAACCCGCTTCGTCCTCAATCCGTTCGCGTAATGAGCCTTCGGGTAGTGCATCGATAAATGCTCGCGCCGTAGCTCTCTGCTCCTCTGAACGCACACCACACGAGCCAATCAATACGGCTGCACCGTGTGCTGTTACGACCTCCAATCCGATGGGAACATCGGCCAACGCTTTGCTGAGCAACATGCTTATATCGTTTATGTTCAATTCATTGCAACGCCCTCCGATCAGCATCGCAGCATAGCGCAACAGACCATTATCGGAGTCCAACCACTCGCGCACAGCTACTTCGGCTACATTGGTGCGAGCGATCAGCACCGTTGCGACATTCTCGGCCATCTCGACTGTCGTAACGGCCTGCGCCCAGAATGGAAGCTCCTCAGCAGTAACGCTTTCGGGTGATGCGATCGAGAGAGCAGCAAGTTGCAGTTCGCGCACCTGCTGTTGGTAGAGTAGTCGAGCCAACTCATCGTCAGGGGCATATTGGCGAGCCAATGAGCGTATTGTCGGAATGCAGACGCCGTAACTCAGCGCATAGTCAATTCCCTTTTCGTACATCGAATCGACCACTGCGCCATTCATCTCGCGTCGCAACTCGCCGAGTAACGCGACCATTTTCGAGGTTGCGTTCATTCTTTCCTACTTTTTCTGAGTGTTAACGATCTCTACTACTTTACCATATTGGAATATCGGCAGTTCGGCCTCGGTGAGCACGCCGCGACTATCAGACAGACGGCAAACCACATTGTCGGCAATACGGAATGGTACAGCATAACGTGTGTCGCGTTCGCTCTTCAAGGTCAGATCCTCGGTCGGAATATTGCCACTCGGTATCAATTCGAGTACGATGGGCTGAGCCGAGAGGTTGTTGGCGGGCTCGATGCCACTCTGCTCGCTGAAACGGCAGAGGATATATTTCGTCTTAGCCTTTTCGGGAACCACTGTGATCTCTTTTGCAATTAGTGTAACAACCTGCTTGCCGAGGAAGAGTTCGAGGTACTCCTGCTCCAAACGGTTGATTTCGTTTAATGCAGCCTCCAAACCTGCGCCATAGACATTCTCTCCTACATTGCCGAGCACTAAGTCGATGCGAGCTTTACGCAGCTGGTAGATGGTCTTGGCAGCCTCAGCCGCAGCGCTTTCGAGGGGTACTTCGGTCGACGAGGTCTTGTCGGGCAATACCTTTGCAAACTCCTCAGCTGTGCCACGCAACGATACCACGGCGCTACCCTCGGCAAATTCGGGGACTTCGGTCGTGGGTGCGGTATTTGCTGCCGAGATTGTACTTTCGGCTATCGAGTAGCTCACCTTGTCGGTCAGTGCGGCACGAGCGCCCAGATACTTTTGTGCAAAGCGAGCATAGGGACCTACAATCACCTGCTCCTTTTCGACTAGGAGCTTGACGGTCAGCGTGGTTTGCGGATATGAGAGTGTGGTTACGCCATTCTCCTCGACGATACCTACCTTAGCGGCGGTGAAATTTTGAGCCGAGGCGGTGGCTGCGAGTGCCACGCAAGCGGCAGTTACGATTATTGCTTTAATTCGTTTCATACGATATCGTTATTAATGTTATTCTGCAAAGTTACTTTTATTTGTCGAAAAAATGCCTTTCGCAGTCAGAAATTTGCTCTAATGCAGATAAAATTCTTCGGTCAGGCGTCTATACTCCTCACTTCGTGAGCCGTCGTCGGTCGTGAGTGTCAGCAGTTCAATTTCGCTCTCACCCGCCGTGAGACTCCACTCGCTCATTGTGCGTTTGGGTGCAGCTCCACGTTTTGTCGCCACGTCGCAGCGTCTGCGCAGGTGCAACCCTGCCACTACGGCCTGCATCGCAAAACGTCGAGCCTCATCCGCTGGTAGTATCAACGATAGTCGTCCCTCGTCGGTGAGCAGACGTTTTGCCACATCAATCAGGTCGTGGTGGGGTAGCGAGCAGTTGTGTCGTGCTATGGCACGTGAGTGATCAGGCGATTGTAGCGTCTCGGAGAAGTATGGCGGATTGCTGACCACAAGGTCGTAACGCTCATCGGACGAAAAATCTTGCACGGCGGT
>JAZOMS010000191.1:0-6343 GCA_045654145.1 Alistipes sp.
CGGCACTCCGCAACGATCGACAACGGGTTACGATTCGCGACGAATGAATATGTTGCTGGCTGTTTTAGAGAAACGCGTCGGAATGAAGATGTTCTCGAAGGATGTCTTCCTGAACTTTGCGGGTGGTTTCAAGATTGCCGACACGGGTATGGATCTGGCGATTGTGGCAGCGGTAATCTCCTCATATTTCGATAAACCTCTCATCGAAGGTGTCTGTTGCGCAGGCGAGATCGGACTGTCGGGCGAGGTGCGCCCTGCTCCACGTAGCGAGCAGCGCATAGCCGAGGCGGCACGATTGGGATTCAAGCGAATAGTCGTTTCGGGATACCTGCGCAAGGATCTGCCCAAACCTCCAAAGGGTATCGAGGTGCGTTACGTCAATCGCATTGATGAACTGCCTGCTGCGATTTTCCAAAGCGACTACGAGTAATCTGAACGAAAATAGGGACTGCACTCCACCTTACATTAAAGGTGGAGTTGTTTTTTTGCAGGTCGAGGCACAGTTTTTGGAGGTGTGAGGAAAAACATTTCCGGAAATGAATGACTCAAAACGTATTCTCGTAATCGGCGGTGCGGGATTGATCGGATCGCACCTCTGTCGCGCGCTGGTCGATCGCAACTACGATGTCTATTGTATGGATATTCGCAGTTGCGAATCGTCGCCAATACTGCGCGAAATGATGACGCTCCACAACTTCAATTACATTCGTCATAATGTGGTAAATCAGTTCGGCATCAACGTCGATGAAATCTACAATCTCGCCTCGCCCTCGACCCTCAAATACGATCAAGCGATGGCGGTCGAAACTCACAAAGTGAATATCTTGGGCACGCTCAACTGCCTCGAAAGTGCTCGAATCAACCGCTCGCGAGTGTTACTCGCCTCGTCGGGCGATGTCTATGGATCGGTGCGAAGCCAATCGATGCACGAAGATCAACCATTCGGTCCTGCCTGCTCGGCTCTTGCCCAAAGCAAGCGTGCCGCCGAGAGTTTTATGCAGGCGTACAAGGATGAATATCAAGTGGATGGCAAGATTGCCCGCATATTTAATACCTATGGTTCGGGAGCAGACCTGAGCGACCAACGTGTAGTTACGAAGATGATTGTCGAGGCTCTGTCAGGGCGCGACATCACGATCTATGGCAATGGTGAGCAACTGCGCTCATTCTGCTGGGTGGGCGATGTGATCGATGCGATGATTCGGCTGATGAATCGACTACCCGACGTCAAGATCCCGACGGTCAATATCGGAAGTAACCACGAAATATCGATTCGTACGCTGGCCGAAAAGATTATCGACCTCACGGGTAGTCGGTCAAAAATCATTCATCAAGAGGCTCGAAACAACGACCCTCGCCACAAAGCTCCCGACATTACACGAGCACGAAAAATGCTCGGATGGCAACCTACGACAACTCTCGACGAGGGGTTGCATCGAGCCATTGCCTACTTCGAACACGAATTGACCCAAATGCGGAGTTGGGTCGAAATGCACTGATAAATACTTATTTACAAACCATACAACGGAATATGAAAAGTTTCAAAGAGGCTATCGCTCGCTCGACTCCTACGCTGGTCGATTTCTATGCCACGTGGTGCGGACCGTGCCGAACGATGCACCCCATTCTCGACCGTGTGGGAGCTACACTTGGTGATCGGGTTACGATCCTGCGTTACGACATTGACGACCCCGAAAATGGCGCACTTGTTGCCGAACACAGCATACGCTCAGTGCCCACGATCGTGATCTATCGTGCTGGACGAGTCGTTTGGCGAGGCAGTGGCGTAGTAAGCGCCGACCACCTGCTCGACCTGATCGCACGCATCGAGAAAAAGCCCTAAAACAATCGAGGTCGCATCCCGAAAGATGCAACCTCGACTCTTATTATGCAATCGCCAAGCGATTACTCCATACACTTCTTGATGTAGTGGTGGTGCGAGCCGTAGCGCTCGAAGGTTGCCTTGTCGAGAGCCTCGCGGTGATCGGGGTGAGCCACCGAGATCAACAGACGAGCACGCTCCTGCAAGCTCTTGCCATAGAGATCAACTGCACCATACTCGGTTACAAACCAATGCATATGCGAACGAGTGGTTACAACACCTGCACCCTCGGTCAGCACGGGAGCGATCTTGCTCACACCCTTGTTGGTTACCGAAGGCATAGCGATGATCGACTTACCCTCCTTAGCCAACGATGCACCATAGATGAAGTCAACCTGACCACCTACGCCCGAATAGAAACGAGTACCCAGCGAGTCAGCGCAAACCTGACCTGTGAGGTCGATCTGCAATGCCGAGTTGATAGCGGTCATACGGGGGTTCTTAGCAATTACGAAGGGGTCGTTGGTGTAACCTACGTCCATCATTGCTACGCCCGGGTTGTCATCGATGAAGTCATAAACAGCCTGCGAACCCATCAAGAAGGTCGAAACCATCTTACCGCGGTCGGTACCCTTGTTAGCACCATTGATAACGCCTGCCTCAACCAGCGGAAGTACGCCGTCAGCAAACATCTCGGTGTGGATACCCAGGTTCTTATGACCACCCAGCTGTGCCAATACAGCGTTGGGAATTGCACCGATACCCATCTGCAAGCAAGCACCGTCCTCGATCAACGATGCGCAATGCTTACCGATCAGAGTCTCAACCTCGTTGGGAGCGGTGAAGTGAGCGGGTTCCAGCGGCTGGTCGTCCTGAACGAATACGTCGATCATCGACATCGGGATCAGAGCCTGACCGTGAGCACGGGGAACATACTTATTAACTACTGCGATAACGGTCTTAGCCTGCTCGATTGCAGCCAAAGTAGCGTCAACCGAAGTACCCAACGACACATAACCGTGCTTGTCGGGAGGACAAACCTGAATCATCGCAACGTCGCAAGGCAGAGCGCCACAACGATACAACTTCTGAGTCTCGCTCAGGAATACGGGAATGTAGTCAGCATAACCGCTCTGGGTTACCTTACGTACGTTACCGCCCACAAAGAACGAATCGAGCTGGAAGATACCCTCGAACTCAGGTGCTGCATAGGGAGCAGGACCCTCGGTGTGGAGGTGATGGATGTGAACATTCTCGAACTCGTGGTTAGCACCGCGCTCAACCAACGCCTTGATCAGGCACTGAGGTGCGCTTGCTACCGAGCTCAGATGGACGTGATCGCCCGACTTAACAACTTTCACCGCCTCTTCGGGGGTGGTAAATTTGATTTGGTAGTTCATCTTATTTGTTTATGAATTAGTTATGCCACATTTAGTTTGCGCTATCAACTTACAAAGTTAGAAACTTTTTCGTCGCTCACAAAATTTTCGACCTAAATATTCAGTTACACTACAACTTATAGGTTCGGGATATGCTCGTCGAGCCAAGCAAAACGATCCTCAACCCAATCCTTCAAGAACTGAACCTCCTTGTCGTAAGCCTTCAAAATCTGCTCGCGCGAAGCACCCGCCTTGCAGAGTCGATTCCACTTCTTGTCGTTCAGCACCGCTGACTCACGCTGCGCTGCGGCAACCTCGTCGATATGTGCCAAAATGTTATCCTTGTCGGCTCGCATCGTAGCGTAGCGCTCTTTCAACAATTTGAGGAACTCCTCATCGTTGCGCAGAGTCTTGATCCATAGATCCGAGCGATCGGCATTGTAGAGATAGAAACCTTCGGGGATTTTGTTGTGCGAGTCGTCGTCATCGAACACATCGTTACCGAACGCAATATCGAAGTCCCACAGTGGTCCCATATAGAGTTTGCCGTCCGCGCCGATGTTCATATAGACACTCAGGAAGAAGCAGGCGTCCATATTCATCGAGAACTCCTGATTGAGATACCAATCAACAAAGCTCTCCATATTCATATACGAGCGATACTCCTTGACGTTGCCCTCTTTGAGATCCTTCTCGGCCTTGTTGATGTAATTCTTGGCATAGTTGAACTCCTCGCTACCCTTCTCAGATTCGGGATCTTTCAGCACAAAATTGAGCTGCGAGAGGTTACTCACGAAGAAGATGTCGCCATTGTCCTCTTGGGCGCGGTAGTCGATTTCGAGCACATAACCATCTGGCACACGATTCTTATCGACCTTGATCTGCTCGCAGAGGTAATAATGTCCCAAATGTTCGCCATTCAAGACCAACTCGACCGCCTCGCCACGCTGCTTCCATCGGAAGGTGGTGTATTGCTGCGCCATAAAGAAGGTCAGATCGGTACGCATCATAGCTTTATCGTTCCAGCTCGCCAGCAGTACCCAACGTTTGTGCTTGGGCATACCGAGCACTTCGGCCTTCTCGCCGAGCTTGATGGCGTAGGGTTTCTTGTCGTAGTACCACGTGGTGTTGCCACGACCCTTAACCTCGGCATCAGCCTCGGTAAAGAGCGTATTGCCCTGGCCGTCTTCGATCATCATTCGGGCAGGAATCCACGTTTCCTTATCCTTGATGGACTGATTCTTCTCGGTATTGAGCACCACCACGGGCAGACCCGACAGCCCCTTATAACCAATCTCGAATCGCACCGTTACGGGAGAGGTCTTACCATTGATCGTGAGGCTATAAACAACGGGCTGAGAGAAGTTTACCGCCGTCTTACCACTGATCTGCGTCTTCGTTTGCGCCACAACAAAACAGCCGTCGGGAACGGTGAAGGTGGGTACCAGCGACTTACGGTCAACGTAGTAGGGTACCTTGCAGTTGAACACACCATCGCCATCAATCGTGAAGATCAGATCCTCAGTCAGCGATGGATTCTGCGCCTTATTGATCGAGAATGTTCGGAAGGTAGTTACCTCAGGCTCGGGAGGAGCAGGAGGTGTAGGTTCGTGATTCTTGCAACCGGTCGTAAATAGCACGACACCGATCAAAATTAGGTTCAAAAATCGTTTCATTATTTCACAAGTTGTTTTTAAGATATTTTTTGTTTGATACAAAAATAGTCGATTTTTGCCAAATCACAACACTCCGACTCCTAATTTAGCGCACCTACGCCAGAAAAATTGCCGTTAGCGAAATTAAATCCACAAAAATGAGAACAACGTATCGAAACTTTGACTATATTTGTAAGACGTTTGCAATAAAACACGAAACAATTCACTATCAAAAGTAAAATAATTTAGGTGGAGTCGGGACTCTCGGCTCCCGTTAATTACAACAAACTACTTATGAACAAACAAAATGTTAAGGAGTTGAAGGATGTTGTGATCCGTTTCTCGGGCGACTCGGGCGACGGTATGCAGCTCACCGGAACACTCTTCTCCGACACCTCGGCACTGATGGGTAACGGAATCTCGACATTCCCCGACTACCCCGCCGAAATCCGCGCACCGCAGGGCACCGTAGCAGGTGTTTCGGGCTTCCAGCTTCATTTCGGTAGCGGTAACGTAACCAACCCGGGCGACTACTGCGACGTGCTCGTTGCAATGAACCCCGCGGCTCTCAAAGCTAATGCTAAATGGTTGAAGCCCGATGCAACCGTTATTATCGACGGCGACACGCTGACCGAGAAGTCGGTACAGAAGGCAGGCTTCGCAACCCTCGACCCCATCAAGGAGCTCGGTTTGGAGAATCACAATGTGGTAGTTCCCAACATCACCTCGATGACCAAAGAGGCGCTGGTTGAAACCGGCTTGGATAACAAGAGTGTTGTGAAGTGTAAGAATATGTTTGCACTCGGTATCTGCTTCTACATCTACAACCGTCCCTTCGACCACGCTAAGAAATATATCGACAGCAAGTTCCTCAAAAAGAACCCCGCTGTGGCTGAGGCTAACAAGCTCGCTATGGACGCAGGTTACAACTATGCAGCTAATACTCACGCATTTGCCAACACCTACGACGTAGCTCCCTCGCCGCTGGAAAAGGGCGTTTATCGCTCGATCAGCGGTAACGTAGCAACTGCTTGGGGTCTGTTGGCTGCCTCGGAGAAGAGTGGTCGTCCGCTGTTCTGCGGTTCGTACCCCATCACTCCCGCAACCGTGATCCTCGAAGAGTTGGCGAAGCACAAGTCGCTGGGCGCTAAGACCGTTCAGGCTGAGGATGAGATCGCAGGTATCTGCACCTCGATCGGTGCTGCTTTTGCTGGTAACTTCGCAGTAACCACTACCTCGGGTCCCGGTTTGTCGTTGAAGAGCGAGGCTCTGGGTCTGGCTGTAATGGCTGAGTTGCCGCTGGTTGTTGTTGATGTTCAGCGCGGTGGCCCCTCGACAGGTCTTCCGACCAAGACCGAGCAGAGCGACTTGGTTCAGGCGCTCTACGGTCGTAACGGCGAGTGCCCCGTTGTTGTTATCGCAGCAAGTACCCCGAGCGACTGCTTCCACTACGCATTCCAGGCTGGTAAGATCGCTATGGAGCATAT
>JAZOMS010000192.1:0-11532 GCA_045654145.1 Alistipes sp.
CACCCTGAGTGATTGGTGGCCCGCGGCTGAGGCTGCCGCTTTCAACGAGCGTGCCGAGGTGCCCATCAAGCAGTTCGACGCTATCGAGGTGCTGGCAGCAAAGGAGGATCAGCCCGCCATATTCGCAAATGGTCGTCTGTCGCTCGGTGAGAACATCGCCGATCAGGGTGGTCTGCGCGTGGCTATGACCGCACTGCGCAACTCGCTCGAAGGCAAGGAGACACCCGCTCCGATTGACGGTTACACCGCAGAGCAGCGTTTCTACTTGGCTTACGCTACCCTTTGGGCACAGAACATTCGTGACGAGGAGATCGCTCGTCTGACCAAAGTCGATGTTCACTCGCTCGGCAAAAACCGCGTGAACGCAACGCTGCGCAACATCGAGGATTTCTACACGGCATTCTCGATCGAGGACGGCGCGATGTTTATGCCCGTCGAGGAGCGCGTTGTGATCTGGTAAGGTAGCACCTTATATTTCATAATAAAAAAGGAGTTGCACACGAGCAACTCCTTTTTTGCCACCTAAATATTGCAGAATGTAGGGTCATAGAAAAATAATTGCCAATTGTGAATTGTGAATTGTGAATTGATTTGTACCTTTGCAGCCGCAGAGGCGGGCTCTACCGCTGTCCCCGCAAGGGGAGGGAGGAAAGTCCGGGCAACGCAGAGTGCCGTGCTTCCTAACGGGAAGATGGTCGTGAGGTCATAGTAGCGTAACAGAGAATAACCGCCTGCCGCCCACGTGTGGGCTCGGTAGGTAAGGGTGAAAAGGTGGGGTAAGAGCCCACCGCCGTCGTGGCGACACGTGCGGGTCCGTACGCCTTACGGGTTGCAAGACCGCGTATACCGACAATTAAGGGTTACTCGTCCAATGTCGGGGGGTAGGTTGCTGGAAGTGTCGAGTGATCGGCATTGTAGATAAATGGTAGAGGCTCCGCTCGTCGGAGAACAGAACCCGGCTTATACCACCTCTGCAAAACATAATCGGGATCGTTCCGTTGATGAGCGATCCCGATTTTCTATATTATGGCGTGTGCCGTTTAGCGTCGTTTGGGTTCGAATTCGAGGCGCGAGCCACGTACTGAACGATCGACACGACCCTCGGAGAATGCCTTGCGACCACCGACCAGCGTCAGCTCGACCGACGACGAGAAACGCTCACCTTCGAAGGGCGACCAGCCACATTTATACAATATGTTCTCGCGCGTAACGATTTGCTCCTTCTGCGGATCAACTACCACAATATCGGCGTGATAGCCCTCGCGCAGGAAGCCTCGTCCGACAACACCGTAGCGCACCGCAGGCGCGTGGCACATCTTCTCGACCACCTTCTCGACCGAGAGCACACCTCGCTGTGCCAACTCCAACATCATAACGAGCGAGTGCTGCACCGATGGCCCTCCCGACGGGCACGACCAATAGGGTTGCGACTTCTCCTCGTCGCTATGCGGAGCGTGGTCGGTCGCCACCAGATCGACCTTGCCATTAAGCAAGCCCTCGCGCAGAGCGTCGCGGTCGGCTCGGCTCTTGACTGCCGGATTCCACTTGATACGGTTGCCACGAAGGGCGTAATCCTCGTCGGTAAACCAAAGGTGATGAACGCAAACCTCGGCGGTTATATTCTTCTCGGTCAGAGGTTTAGAATCAATCAACGACAACTCGCGGGCGGTACTCACGTGCAGCAGATTGAGCTCTGCCGAGTAGCGATCGGCCAGCTCGACAGCGCGTGCCGATGAGAGATAGCAGGCCTCAGCATCGCGAATCAGAGGGTGCATTGCGGGGGTTACAGCATCGCCATAGCGAGCACGGAACGCCTCGATCTGAGCGCGGATACGCTGTTCGTCCTCGCAATGGGTTGCCACCACAACGGGCGACGAATCGAATACGGCCGAGAGCGTGCGCTCGTTATCGACCAGCATATTGCCCGTCGAAGAGCCCATAAACATCTTCACACCACACACCGCACGCGGATCGACTCTGCGCACCTCGTCGATATTATCGTTCGTGGCGCCCAAGTAGAACGAATAGTTGACTACCGAGCACTCGGCCGCACGGTCGAACTTACGCTCTAAGTCGCTGATTGATACCGTAGGAGGCTTCACATTGGGCATATCCATAAACGACGTAACACCGCCCGCCACGGCCGCCGCTGATTCCGAGGCGATGTCGCCCTTATAGGTCAATCCTGGCTCGCGGAAATGCACCTGATCGTCTATCGCACCTGCCATAACCCACTTGCCTGTGGCATCGTAGCGTTCGCCCTCGAACTCGCCCTCGAATTTGCCCTCGCCAATGCTGTCAATCAGACCGTTGCGGACAATGATATAACCCTCGAACGTGCGGCCCTCGTTGATGACCTGACCGCCATAAATAAGAATTGGTGTCATACGTGATTAGTTTTTCACCACAAATTTAGTAATTTTGTGGCAAAATAATCAACTATGCCGCAAACAATCACCATTCAACTCCCGCCTCGCGAGGCAGCCGACCCCGAAATCTACACCTCGATGGCAGCCCGTCGCTTGGGTATTCGCCGCTCGGAGGTGGCTCTGGCACGTGTGGTCAAGCGCTCGATCGACGCCCGACAGCGCAACGTGAAGGTCAATCTCCCGATCCAAACCTACGTCGACCGTGAGCCCCAACCCGCCCCCGTACACTTCGACTACCCCGATGTGAGCGGCCGTACGGAGGTGGTGATCGTCGGATCGGGTCCTGCGGGACTGTTTGCCGCATTGCGACTTATCGAGCTGGGTTACAAGCCGATAGTATTGGAGCGCGGTCGTGATGTGTCGGCACGCAAGCGCGACATCGCGCAGATTAACCGCAACGGCGAGATCGATCCCAATTCGAACTACGCCTTTGGCGAAGGCGGTGCGGGAACATTCTCGGATGGCAAATTGTTCACCCGCTCAAAGAAGCGAGGCGACTACAACAAAGCACTGCAAACGCTTGTTTATCACGGCGCTGTGCCCGACATCCTCTTCGAGGCGCACCCCCACATCGGCACCGACCGCCTACCCCGCATTATGACCAATGTGCGACAGACGATCCTCGATTCGGGAGGTGAATTTTTGTTCGACAGTTGCGTTACAGAACTGATAATCAATGGCGAGCGTGTCAAGGGTGTGGTCTGTGGCGACCGTCGTATCGAGGCCGCAGCCGTGGTGCTCGCAACGGGACACTCGGCACGCGATATCTACCGAATGTTGCACTCGTCAGGCGTGCGTTTGGAAGCAAAGGCCTTCGCTATGGGCGTGCGTATCGAGCACCCACAAGCGTTGATCGACTCGATTCAATACCACTGCCGCGAACGTGGCGAATATCTCCCTGCGGCAAGCTACTCGCTTGTCTGCCAGCAGTTTGGGCGCGGCGTCTATTCGTTCTGTATGTGCCCTGGTGGGTTCATCGTGCCCGCAATGACCGAGCAATGGCAGTCGGTGGTGAATGGAATGTCGCCATCGGGTCGCAACTCGGTTTTTGCAAATTCGGGTCTGGTGACCGAGGTGCGTGTAGAGGACTATGCTCACCTGCGTGAAGAGTTTGGCGAGCTGGCTGGTTTGGAGTATCAGGAGCGACTCGAACGCTTGGCACGCGAGCAGGGCGGCGATAAGCAAATAGCTCCTGCACAGCGAGTTGCAGACTTCGTGGCGGGTCGCCGCTCAGGCTCGATACAGCGCACATCGTACATTCCGGGCACGGTTTCGTCGGAACTTTCGGCGTGGCTGCCGCCATTTATGGGTGAGGCTCTGAGGGCAGGAATCGCTCACTTCGGTCGAAAGATGAAGGGCTTCGTAACCAACGACGCAGTGGTGCTCGGTGTAGAGTCGCGCACCTCATCGCCCGTACGTATTCCACGCGATAACGATACGCTGATGCACCCCGAAACTCTCGGTCTGTTCCCCGCAGGTGAGGGCGCAGGCTATGCCGGTGGCATCATCTCGGCAGCCCTCGACGGTGAGCGAATTGCCGACAAAGTGGCCGATTACATCGCACGTGGATGTCGATAAAGAGCTAAAAATCGCTATTTTGAGGGGATATGCTAAAAAAATTTACTATTTTTTGAAAATTTTTTAAGAAATGCTTGCACGGACCAAAATTTCACCTTACCTTTGCAGTGAAGTTTTAAGGTTCATTTAGGTTAGTAGTTTTAGGTTGGTAGAGGACGTCGGCAGGGCGCGGTCGTGATGCTGAGAAGCATAGGAGATCGCTAAGGTTAAGGCACAGTGCTTTAATCGATCCCCCTCCGAATCCTCGATTTTTTTTGAAAACAACGCGCGTCGGTGCACAGACCGCGACAATATATATGTTCGAAGATGCTCTCTGATCCGTAGGATCGGGGAGTTAATTTTTTATATGGGGGGGGAGATGTGCAACAACGAGGGCAAAAGAGCTCGCCCGATACTTATCGCTTAGTATAGACCACCTTCTTGGTGTCGAAGAAATCCTCGTCGTAGAGGTCCGAAATCGAGTAAAGATCCCAACGCCTGCCCGTAAGTGCCAGCTCCTCAGCCAGATCACCACCCTTCAAGTAGAGTATTCCGTTGGGCAACGTGCCGCGCTGACCACGCTCGATCTTGTTCCAGATCCAACCCGTGAAGGTCTTCATATCGGTTACTGCTCGGCTCACAACATAGTCGAATCGCTGGGACAGGCTCTCCACGCGCGCATTCACGGGCGTTACATTCGTAAGCCCCAAAGCCGAGCAGACCTCACGCACAACGGTGATCTTCTTGCCGATCGAATCGGCCGCCGTGAACTGCACCTCGGGGAACAGAATAGCCAGCGGAACAGTCGGGAAACCACCACCGCAACCTACGTCCAACACACGCGCTCCCGCCTCGAATTGGCACACCTTAGCAATCGCCAACGAGTGCAACACGTGGCGCAGGTAAAGGCTCTCGATGTCCTTGCGCGAGATCACGTTGATGCGTGCATTCCACTCGGTATAGAGTGGCAACAACTGCTCGAATTGCTCGCGCTGACGCTCGGTCAGGTCGGGAAAATATTTGAGGATCAGTTCCATATCTTGTAGTGGTTTTTACATTTTATCTTCGACAATAAAGCGGCACAACTGCTCGCGTGCGCGGTGGATCTGGGTCTTGACCGTACCCAAAGGGAGTACCAACTTCTCGGCGATCTCCTCGTAGGAATACTCACGGAAGAAACGATACTCGATCAGCAGTCGATAGCGTGGCGTCATACGATCGAGGTGGTGCTCGATGCGACCACGTTGTTGCAGGCTGATAACGCTCTCCTCAGGCGTGGGAACGGTCGAGGCTGGCGTTACGGTCGAGCCGGACGGAAGGGCATCGATCGACAGGTCATCGTGGCGCTTACGCACGTAGTCGATCAGCGTGTTGCGGGCAATGGTGTAGGCCCACTGACCGAAGGTATATTCGCGGTCGTAGCGTGCCAGATTGATGAACACCTTGATGAATGTCTCCTGCAACAGATCATCGACATCGCTCGAATTGCCCAAACGCTGCACATAGAGCCGACGAATCGACTCTCCATAGCGGTTGAACAGATACTCGAAGGCCGCTTTATCGCCCGCAAGCACCCAATCGACCAACTGCGCATCGTCGGCAACTATGTAGTCGGCTATCTCCATACGGTTTCGTCCTTATAGAGTCGGCGCGAGATGGCAAGTGCCACTTCGACCCACACGCCAAACAGATCGTAGAGGAAATAGGTTGCCATTATATGCTTTTCGCCCAAGCGTTTACGAACGGCATTGACCGCAGCATAGACCAGGATATATCGCAACAGTAGGATCACCGCTGTGGCGATTTTCAGCTCGACGGGCAGTGCGACAAGGGCCGCCACCGAGGCCAAGAAGAACAGCACTCGACTACCACCCTCCCACTCAATTGCGTTGCGTGCCGCGAGGGGATAGAAACGGTAGGTGTGGCCGAAATATTTGCGGGCTCCGAGCCACCACGACGCACCGCCCCACACCTTCTGGCGTACCGTAGCACGCGGTGAGATGATGACCGAGACGGTCGCCTCCTTAGCCAACTCCTGCAAGAAGAGATCGTCCTCGCCCATATTCATATTGAGGTGGTTGAAACCCTTGACTTTCAGATACAGATCACGGTTCAGACCGAGCGTATTGCGCACACCGCGATAGGGTTTGCCCGAAACTGCCGCCGAGAGCCACATCATCGATTCGACCATACGCTGCGTACGCATCAGGCGACCAACGAAACCACTTCGCAACTCCACACCGCAGTAGCCCAGCACCACATCACCACGAGTGAAACCCTTGGCCATCAGGCGAATCCAACGCTCCGAGGTTACAATCGTGTCGCTGGTCGAGAGCAGGATGTGATCGTAGGCAGCCGCACGGATACCGAAGTTAAGCGCCTGCTTATTCGAGATCGGGAAGCGGGTATTCTGCTTGATATTGGTGATTCTCAGACGCGGATATTTCAGTCGCATCTGGGTAAGCATAATCGAGAAATCCTCGTTGTTGCCCACATAGACCAGCACCACCTCATAATTCTCGTAATCCTGCGTCAGGTAGATCGGAAGTCGCTCTTCGAGAAAGTTGGCGTCCTCCTGCGTTACGATGACCACCGACACGGGTGGCTCACTTGCCAAACGCTCAGGTAACGAGTTGTTCGAGTAGCGTGGCACACGGCGATAACGTACTGAGTAATAGTAGATCTGCACCGCCAACAGCGCAACAATGACAGCCATCAGAGCCATTCCCTGCCAACCGTATGCGGCATATATTTGTTCAAAAAGATCCATCGTCAAAATTCAATTCTCCTAAATTCGTACAAAGATACGATTTTTAATTCAAAATTCACACCCATAGGTGTGTTTTGCTGTTTTATATCTAAAATCTGCTATTTCGGAGAAATTGTCAAGTTTGGTGGCTCGCGCAAACGTAGTTGCGCGCCCCCTCAGCCACTGAACTTGGATTAAGTCGAAAGCGTAAAAATCAAAACCCGCCCATCGAG
Source organism: Alistipes sp. (assembly GCA_045654145.1). GTDB lineage: Bacteria > Bacteroidota > Bacteroidia > Bacteroidales > Rikenellaceae > Alistipes. Next base: position 6,969 of record JAZOMS010000192.1, read on the forward strand.
GCGGGTGTGAAGATTTCGATAGATCTACGTGTATTATTGTCCGAATCGGAAGCCGAGCGAAATGGTGATGCCGGAGCTTGTCTGCGCCACAAGGTTTTGATTCATATAGGAGATCGAGGCGTGATAGCGTCCCACCTCGACACCGAAAATCGGCTCCAAATAGCCACTTGTTTCGATCTTTCCGTTGCGGTAGCGGGGCTCCGACAGCACGTCAAATGCCACTCCAAAACGCAGTCCGAGATAGGGTCGTACCACGTGGTTGCGCCCAAACAATCCGCGCAACTCACCGAAAACGGGCACCGCAAGTTGTTTGCCTCCGATGCCCCAAATCAGACCCGTACCACCGCCGACATATAGGCACTCGCGGTGCAGATAGCCGTGCGAGGTGACCACGTGCAGGCAGTCGCCCGCGTCGCTACCAAACTCGTCGAACGTGCCTTTGAAATCCAAGTAGGTGCGGTAGCCACTCGCATAGATCGGTTTTTCGTCTTGCAGATACTGCTCGACGTAGTCCTGAGCCGCAGCGGGCGAGAAGATTGCTGTCGCCACAACAAGCCCCACTATGAGTATCAAAATTCGTTTCATCTCGGTTTGGATTTTATAACTGTTTGGGGTTTATAACTATAACGCTCAGCGTTTCAATTTATTATGCAGTGAGCTATTTTTATTTAAAGCAAAGAAAAAATCTTGAATTGCGAATCGCCAACGCCTATCGTCCCCAGCTTTCGCGGTCGAGGCTGCGGTAGGTGATCGCCTCGGCAATGTGCGACGGTGCGATCTGCTCCTCTCCCGCAAGGTCGGCAATGGTGCGCGCAACCTTGATAATGCGGTCATAGGCGCGTGCCGAGAGGTTCAGACGCTCCATCGCGCGCTCCAACAACGTGCGCGCCGAGCTGTCCAATGGGCAGTACTCGCGCAACATTCGACTGTTCATCATAGCGTTGGTATACACACCCTCAATGCCCTCGAAACGAGCTGTTTGAATCTCTCTGGCACGGATCACACGCTCGCGGATCGCTGCACTCGACTCCTCGTTGCGATCGCTCGAAAGCTCCTCCAACGATACGGGCGTAACCTCGATATGGAGGTCGATGCGGTCAAGCAGCGGACCCGAAATGCGATTCATATAGCGGTGTACCGCACCCGCAGCACAGGTACACTCCTTGGTCGGATGGTTGTAGTAGCCACAGGGGCAGGGATTCATCGACGCAACGAGCGAAAAATTGGCTGGATACTCGACGCTATATTTTGCACGCGAAACGGTAATTTTCTTATCTTCAAGCGGTTGGCGCAACACTTCGAGCACATTGCGACCAAATTCGGGAAGTTCATCAAGGAACAAAATGCCGTTGTGAGCCAACGAAACCTCTCCCGGCTGAGGCGACGTGCCGCCACCGATCAGAGCCACCTGCGAAGTCAGGTGGTGGGGCGCACGGAAAGGACGACGAGCCAATAGCCCGCGTTCGCTGCCCAACTTGCCCGCAACGGAGTGGATCTTAGTGGTTTCGAGCGCCTCGCTGAGGGTCATCGGTGGCATAATCGAGGGCATTCGGCGAGCCAGCATCGTCTTGCCCGAGCCCGGCGCACCGACCATCATCACGTTATGACCTCCTGCCGCTGCAATCTCCAACGCACGCTTGGCCTGCGCCTGGCCCTTCACGTCGGCAAAGTCCTCGCCAAAGCGATTCGATTCGTAATCAAAGACTTCCGTAGTGTCAAGATGTGTCGGCTCGATCTGCTCCTCGCCAGTCAGAAATGCGACAACCTGCGCCAGCGACTGCACACCTATCACCTCTGTGCCTTCGACCACAGCCGCCTCACGAGCATTCTCCTCGGGCAGGATCACACCACGCATACCCTCCTGCGCTGCACGCACCGTCAATGGTAGTGCGCCTTTGATCGGGCGCAACGTGCCATCCAACGACAACTCGCCGAGAATCATATACTTATCCAACTGTTCGCTCTCGATCTGACCCGATGCCGCCAACAGCGCAACCGCAATCGGCAGGTCGAACAACGAGCCCTCTTTACGCAGATCGGCAGGTGCCAGATTGATCACAATCTTGCGACCACTCATACGGAATCCGCTGTTCTCAAACGCCGCGCGGATACGCTCCTGCGACTCCTTCACAGCGTTGTCGGGCAGACCCACAAGAAACATCCCGATACCACGCGTGATGTCGGCCTCGACCGTTACCATCACAGCGTCGATACCCACGACCGTTCCTGCGTATGTTTTGACGAACATATTGATCTATTGCTTTTTAGAAAGGAGCTTCGTCCATATTCGGAACCTTCGGCTGAGCGCCACTAATCGTGCCGCCCGTCAACGGAGCACCCGCTGGTGGCAGGTCAAACTCGCCTCCGATGCCCGACGCCAAACCGCCCGCCATCGTGCCGCCACCAAAGCCCGTGCCATCAGCAAAACCTGCACCTGCTCCCGAGCCACCACCAAAACCAACACCCATAGAACTATCGGTGTAGCTGAAATTGTCGTTAGCCGTGTCGGCATCGTAGTCGAGGAAGCGAGCCTGCTCCTTGCGGAAGCGAAGATTGATCGTGCCGACCGAGCCATTACGGTGCTTGGCCAGAATGAATTCGGCCATACCTGCGGTCGATTGACCATTCTCGTCCTCGGTCATTCCGTAGTACTCGGGACGGTGGATAAATGCCACGATATCAGCATCCTGCTCGATTGCACCCGACTCACGAAGGTCGCTCAACTGCGGTCGTTTGTTACCGCCACGAAGCTCCGTCTGACGGCTCAACTGCGATAATGCAATGATCGGCACATTGAGCTCCTTGGCGATCGCCTTCAACGTACGCGAGATGGTCGCAACCTCCTGCTCGCGGTTGCCCTTCGAGCTCGAATCGCCCGCAGTCATCAGCTGCAAATAGTCGATCACGATCAACTGAATATTGTTGTGCATCTTCAAACGGCGCGCCTTCGAGCGGAACTCAAAGACCGACAGCGCCGGTGTATCATCAATGTAGAGCGGAGCCGAGCCGAGTGGCTTGGTCGAAACTTCCAAATGACGCCACTGATCGGGCGTCAACTTGCCACTCTTGACCGCTGTGCCGTCCAGCCCCGACTCGGCTATAATCAATCGCTTCATCAGCTGTTCGGCACTCATTTCGAGCGAGAAGAAGGCTACGGGACGCTCGTGATCAACCGTAATATTGCGCGCCATCGTAAGCACAAAGGCGGTCTTACCCATAGCTGGTCGCGCCGCCAAAATCACCAGATCCGAAGGCTGCCAACCAAGCGTTTCGCGGTCGATACCAACGAATCCCGATGGAACACCGCTGAACGAATCCTTGTTCTTACCTGCCTCCTCAATTGATTTCAACGTTCTGGCCAACACCGACTTAGAATCCTGCACCGAACGCTTGACGTGCCCCTCGGCCACTTGGAAAATCTCCTTCTCGGCAAATCCGATCAACTCCGTTACATCCTTGGTTTCGTCGTAGGCTCTGCGCTGGATCTCGGTCGATGAACGGATCAACTCGCGCTGGACATACTTCTGAGCAATGATCTTGGCGTGGAACTCAACGTGCGCCGCTGAGCCAACCTTCTGCGTAAGCTGTGCAAGGAAGGGCGCACCTCCCACCTCTTTGAGCTTGCCTTCGGATTTCAGACGCTCAGTAACGGTGTAGAGGTCAATGGGTTTCAACTCGCGCGAAAGATCCTCAACCGCCTTATAGATCGTACGATGAACGGGATCATAGAAGGCATCGGGGGTGATGAACTCCTGCACAGTAACGATGCTATCCTTGTCGAGCATCAGCGCACCAAGCACCGCCTCTTCAAGCTCGGTCGCCTGAGGGGGTACAGTTCCACTGATCTCGGTCAATGCCTCGAACGCCTCTCGATTCTTTTCCGAGGACGTTTTATACTCTCTTTTAGCCATAAATATCGAAGTGTTGGAGGTGTAAAGGTATGAAAAAGGGCGTTTAATTCAAAACGCCAAACTCGAAATGGCGCAAAAATTCTCGAAAACCTCCACGAATTTATATTTTTGAAGCAAAGTTAACTCTCACAAATTGTGTGATGTGAATTTTATTTACCTATCTTTGCAATAATTTTGGTTCGCGCGCGTTCATTTTAATTGGGGGCACCAACGCAACCAAAACCCTCAGGAAGTTATTCCGCAAAAAACGATAAAAATATAAATAAAACCTATGAGCGAAGTAATTAACATCAAGGAACTTAATGAGCGTATCGAGCGCGAAAGCCTCTTTGTCGATACGCTGAACGCCGAAATGAGCAAGGTCATCGTCGGTCAAAAACACCTGATCGACACGCTGATGATCGGTCTGCTGTCGAACGGACATATCCTCTTGGAGGGTGTCCCCGGTTTGGCTAAGACATTGGCTATCACCACGCTAGCTAAGGCGGTCGATGCGCGTTTCAGTCGTATTCAGTTTACCCCCGACCTGCTGCCTGCCGACCTGATCGGTACGCTGATCTACTCGCAGAAGAACGAGGATTTCACCGTACGTCGCGGTCCGATCTTCGCCAACTTCGTGCTGGCAGATGAGATCAACCGTTCGGCGGCAAAGG
>JAZOMS010000193.1:0-2132 GCA_045654145.1 Alistipes sp.
GCACGACAGATCGCATCGAGGGTCGAGAAACGGATCGCTCGCACCTTACCCGTTTTTAGTTTCGAAAGATTGACAACCGAAATATCAATGCGCTCCGAAAGCTCCTGCAACGACATCTTGCGTCGTGCAAGCATAACATCTAAATTAGTTACTATCATCGTTTTACACTTATTTACAAGGTTGCACTCTCCTCTTCGTTCAGCATTCGAGCGATGTTCATCAGCTCGGCAATAACCAACATAATCAACGGAATCACAATCGAATTAGTATCCAGCACGTAGGCACCGCCCAGACCATCGGGTCGTAGCGCACCACAGAAATCGGCCGCAACACTACCCTCCAAAGCATCAAGGTTAGGCCAGATCAGACTGCCCACAAAATAGAACGCTGCCATTACACGCACCATAACAACCGACTTGTGAGTGAAAAATTCGCCCGTACGAAAACCTTTGATCGCCTGATAAATGATCATTACGAGCAAAATAGTCAAGCTAAAAATCACCACCATCGAGATACTCAACATCAATTTGCGCACGTTGGCAGCCTTAGAGGCGATCTGGTAATCGCCCTCAGTGGCATAGATAACATATTCCGACGGCTCGGCCATAATTGCCGGCTCGTCAGCAGTTGCCGAACGGATTACAATCGGATCATAGTAATTCTGCTCGCCATCGCCAAGCATATAGCTCGGACGGCTGACATCTAACGTACCAATATAGGTTACATTCTTAGTCGTACGCCAATCCTCGTCAAGCACGACGTGCAACACCGAGAGCACCAAATTGGGCAGAAACATCAAACAGACTAAAACAAACAGTGCGACAACTCGTCGCTGAGTGAATTTCGAGATCTTCATAGCATAACGTTTTAATGATTGATAATGTTTTTCGTTTATTATTTATCGTTTATCGTTATGCAAAAGTAATGACATTTTTCGAATACACAAACTTTTTCGTTAATTTTTTAATGTTTATCATTAATTTAGCACAAAAAAAGGTCGCCTCACGCGAGGCGACCTTAATTAAAATAGGTATGCTATAAATTATTACTTCTCCGCATTCAGACCCTTAATAAAGGTCTCCATAATGCTGTGGCTCATACCCATCGACGAGAAACCACCATCGTGGTACAAGTTCTGCATCGTTACCTTGCGCGTGAAGTCCGAGAACAGCGTCAACACATAATCGGCACAATCGTTTGCCGAAGCGTTGCCCAGTGGCGACATCTGCTCGCCATAGTCCAACAACGATTCAAGACCTGCAACACCCTTGCCTGCCGTCGTAGGCGTAGGCGACTGCGAAACAGTGTTGATACGGACACGCTTATCGCGAGCATAGATGTAACCGAAACTGCGCGCAATCGACTCCAAAAGTGCCTTTGCATCGGCCATATCGTTATAGCTGCAACAGGTGCGCTGAGCAGCGATATAGGTCAGTGCTACGATCGAACCCCATTCGTTTAGCGCATCCTTCTTGTGCGCTACCTTAATCACCTTGTGGAACGAAATCGCCGAAATATCGAGAGTCTTCTCCAAGAATCCATAGTCGAGATCGTCATACGTGCGACCCTTGCGAACATTGGGCGACATACCCACCGAGTGGAGAATAAAGTCGAACGAACCACCAAAGTGCTCCATTGCTCCATCAATCAAACGCTCCAAATCCTCGACCGACGTAGCATCTGCCGGAATCACGGGTGCATTGCACTTCTCAGCCAACTGATTGATCGTACCCATACGGATCGAAAGCGGCGTGTTGGTCAATACAATCTGGGCGCCCTCCTCGACTGCACGCTCAGCAACTTTCCAAGCGATCGAGTCCTCGTTCAGCGCACCAAAAATAATACCTTTCTTGCCTTTGAATAGATTCCAAGCCATAGTGTTATCTCTTATATTTGTGTTAAACTTCGTCTATTTTAATGACTAATTATCAGATCAATTTTACAGCTATTTCCACCAAAATATCATCAAAAACTACCAAATTGACGGCGCAAAGTAACAAAAAACAATGCAGAATTCAAAATTTTTGCCAATCTAAATGCCGAACCATCTATTGTTAATTCAGCGGCATATCGTACAGTTTCCACTTGCGCTCCTCCTTCGGTTTTTCGGTTCCGGGACGTTTGAGATAGAC